>JBGQCZ010000617.1:0-3865 GCA_041495645.1 Gemmataceae bacterium
ATGATGATCTCGAAAAAGGACGGCGACACGATCACGCTGAAGAAACCTGCCCGGCCGATCACGATCAAGGATTTGATGACGCACACGTCGGGCTTGCAGAGCATGGGCACGGGCGGGCTCGCCGATTTGTACGTTAAACGTGATCGCTCGTTGGCCGAGGCCGCGCTTTATTTCTCGCAGCGCCCGTTGGAGTTCGAACCGGGCAGCAAATGGTCGTATTGCAATTCCGGAATCGACACGCTGGGCCGGCTGATCGAAGTCGCTTCGGGCATGTCGTATGAATCGTTCCTGAAGAAACGGATCTTTGATCCATTGGGCATGGTCGACACCACGTTCTACCCGACTTCAACGCAATTGGAGCGGGCGGCGCCGACCTACGGCAAGAAGGACGGCAAACTCGTGGTCGCGCCGAACAGCCTGATCAATCTGCCGTCCGCCCCGAAACACCCGATTCCCGCAGGTGGCTTGTATTCGACCGGCGCCGATCTGGCGAAGTTCTACCAGATGATGCTGAACCGCGGCGAACTCGGGAAGAAACGGATCATCACCGAGGAAAGCGTGAAGGCCATGACCAGCGTGCAGACCGGCGATATTCCGACCGGGTTTTCGCCGGGCATGGCCTTCGGCCTTGGATTTGGCGTGGTGAAGGAACCGAAGGGTGTTACTGCGAGCCTATCGGCCGGCAGCTACGGCCACGGCGGCGCGTTTGGCACGCAGGGTTGGCTCGACCCGAAACGGGACTTCTTCGTGGTGCTGCTGATTCAGCGCACGGGGTTGCCCAACGCCGATGCCTCGCAGATGCGCCAAGCGTTGCAAGAAGCCGCCGCGGCCGCGATCAAGGACTAAACGGCGACTTCGAGACGCCCGCCATGAAGCGCATTCCGTTTTGGGCAAAAGCGACATTCACGGTTTGGGTGGCGATATGGCTATGGCTATACGCCACCTATTACCCGACCGCTCATTTTCTGTGGATGTGCCACGTCGGCAACGTGGTTTTGGTCGCGGCCTTTTGGCTGGAAAGCCCGCTGCTGTTTTCCTGGCAGGCGGTCGCTTTGCTGGCCGCCGACCTGATTTGGACGTACGACGTGTGCGCTCGTCTGATCTTCGGCATTCCGCTCAAGATCGCGACCTACATCGTTGATCCGAGCTTGCCGATCTGGCTGCGGGTCGCGTCGCTGTTTCACGCGGCCATGCCATGGATCCTGATCTGGGGCCTGTGGCGATTCGGCTACGACCGCCGTGCGTTCTGGTGCCAGCTGGCCTCGTGCTCGGTTCTGTTTCCACTCAGTTATTGGCTCGGAAACAAAGCGGATAACATCAATTGGGTCCATGGGCCGCCTTTTGCTCAAGAAATGCAGCAGGGGATTCCGCCGCTGGTGTTGGTGGCTGTGGCGATGCTGGTTTACCCGCTCGTGATGTCCCTTCTCCCTCACCTGATCTTCATGGCGTTGGCCCGTCGACCACAAGAGCGCTTGCCCAAGGCGGCGAAGCGCGTGTCTGACGACAAGGCGGTCATTTCCGCATCTTCGCCTCCGCTTCAAAGTACTCCAACCACTCGCGCATGATCGCGTCGCCGATCGTCTTTCCTTGCCGATACTCGGCAATCGTCTTGCCCCAATAGAAGCCGATGTGTCCAGCGGCATTCTTGCGCGATTCGGCGATGAACTTGGCAAACTCTTCGCGGCCGGCCTTCAAGGGAAACGTTTCCTCGATCACGACCGGTTTGCCCACCGCGACGAATCCGGCCAAGGTCTTGAGCGCTTCGCCAACCTTGCCCTTCTCGGGGTAAATGTGCACGCAGAGGAAGTCTATTTCCGGCGCGACTTTGTCCGGCGCGAAACCCGAAGTGAGGCCCGGCCGGTCCAAACTCCAATCGACGAGCCCAACCGTGACTAGGTGCTTCGAGTCGTGCTTGCGAACGGCGGCGGCCAGGTGCTTGACCCAGGCGCGGGCGATGTCTGGCCGCTGGCGGTTGTTTTGGTCCAGGGTAATGACTTGCACGAAATGTTTGTTGCCGAACGGCGGGCCAAGCCAATCGCCGTCCTTTCGCTTCCCGCCCGGCACCACCGGCTCGTTCATCAAGTCGTAGCAAAAAACCGCGTTCGACGTCGCGCACGTCTTGGCGACCGCCTCCCAGAATTTCGCCTGCGCGTCCCAGCGCTTGGATTCAGTCAATTCGTCGTACCAGTTCGGCACGTCGGCCTTGTGGTAACAGCCCAACCCGGTGAGATCGAGATAAAGCCCGATGCGCTCGGCGAGCTCCAAGAGCTTGCCGAGCCGAGCCAGCGCCTTCTCGTTCGGCGCGTTGCGATCCGTCATGAACTTGCCGAATTGCAGATGGATACGCACGACATTCGCGCCCAGGTCGCGCATCTCGCCGAAATCTTCCTCGACCGTCTTCCACTCCGCGTCCCAGTAATCCTCGATCAGCCGTCCGGTCTCGTCGTGATCGTAGTTGAATCCCCACGGCACGAACGGCTTGCCGGTTTTCTCGAACACGAAGCCCCGTTTGTCGGACGAAACGACGATGCGCTCCGTGAGTAGACTCCGCCACCCCGTCTTGTCCAGCCGCTCGAATTCGGCCCGTACATCCGTGCCTTCGTAAAACCACAACCGGCCGCGGATGTGCTTCGTTTCGCCCGGACCGCAATCGGGGAATTTGGGATCGGAGTGCACGCACGGGCATGGCGGGTTGGCCCAGGGACGGTGACACGGTTCCCAGGCCATGATTACCCAGCGCTTGCCGTCGTCGGATTTGCAGGCGGCGTAGGGCGACGCCAATACCTTGTTGTCGTTGGTTTGCTTGGCGAACCCGGCTAGGCTCTTGAGCATCGCGCACATTTGCACGCGCAGGTCGGTGAGCTTTTCCTTCGTGCCGTTGGTCAGCCACATTTTCATTTGCACCGCGTCTGATCTTGGCACGATTTTCACGCCGAAAGCGATGCCGTTGGGCAGCTTTCGCTCGATCTCCAGCGTGCCCTCGTCGCGGCGTGTCCATTCCAGTTTCGGCAGATCGATGTTCTGCTTTGTCCAGACGGTGGGCACATGCGTGTGCGCAAGGTAAGTCAAACCAAGATTGGACCAAATGGCCTCCGGTACATCGACGACCACGTAACTGGAATCGTCCCACGGTGCGAACACGCTGATTTTTGTTTCGCGTTGGGGGCGCAGGGCACCGTCGAGGAAGCCGACGCGCGGATGCCGCCCGCCGGGATATGGCAACACCAACAGCGGGGAATTGGCCGGGCGCTTGGGCTTCGTGTGCGGAGAGATTTGGAGACGCTTCAGCGCCGCGGACACGTCGGCGGTGTCCATCCCCGTTGCCGCGACGATCTCATCGACGCTGAAGCGATGGTGCCAAACCATGTTCTCGAGCCAAAAACGCAGCTCGGTCTCATGGGCTGGCTTGCGCTGATCAACCGGCTCGCCGGCGGGCACGGCGGTCGGGAAGACCAGACAAAACCAGAAATAACCGAGTCGTTTCATCATTTGGCCAGCGTGGCGGCTAGTGATTTCAGATGCGTGTTCGCATCGCCTTCTTTGAACGGATTGGCAGGCGCTTGCGGCCGGCCGCCGCCACCGCCGGGCCCACCGCCGCCGGGCCCACCGCTTCCGGGCCATCGCAATCCCGCTTTTTCCAGCGTCCCTTTCTTGTCATTCAGCAATTCCGCCAACGCATCGAGGCGCTTCTTGGCTTCATCGTCCTTCAGATCCTCGAGCTCCGCCAGGCCCTGAATCTGCTCGCTGACCTTTTTCTTCTGATCCGCTGTCAGCTCGACGAAGAGGGGCTTCTGAGTCAAATCATCGAGCTTGTTGAGGAATCCGGCGAGCTGGATCTTGGAGATCCCGCCCCCACCCCCCCCCC
>JBGQCZ010000618.1:0-3859 GCA_041495645.1 Gemmataceae bacterium
AAAAACAATTAGCAGTCATTAAGACCAATCGACTGCGTAGAATCGTAACGCAGGAAAAACCACCCGCCAAATCCCGAGCCTCAGCAACAAGGGTGCGGAATATGGGGCAAGCGAAGGATCGCGTATTTCCTTCGCTGGCGCGTCAGGCTTATATGGAATTCGAATGATTCTGCTCCTTTCAGACGACCTGATCTTTACCAGCCGCGTCGCGGGTACGGGTCGCGATTTGGGGTTCTCTATTCGCGTTGCCAAAACCGCGGACTCGTTACTGGAGATAGCTCGCGAGACACCGCCGGCGTGCGCCATCGTCGATCTGTCGAATCCCGGCTTGAAGATAAGTAAATTCGTCGCGGCCCTGAAGCAATTGTCACCCGCGCCAAACATCGTGGCATACGGCTCCCACGTCGACACCGCCACGCTGAAGGCCGCGCGGGAAGCGGGTTGCGATCTGGTGATGCCGCGCAGCCAATTTGTCGAGCTCCTGTCAAAGAACCTGGCGAGCTGGATGCAGCCCGCCGCCGAGTGAATCATGTTCTTTCTCGCCATCGAAACATCTTGCGATGAAACTGCCGCGGCCATTTTCAATGATGAGCTGAAAGTTCTGGCCAACATCATCGCTTCACAGACGGAATTGCACCGGCGTTTTGGCGGCGTAGTTCCGGAAGTCGCGGCGCGGGCCCATTTGCAACGGCTATTTCCGGTTATTGACGAAGCGCTGCGAACCGCTGGCGTCAAACTGACGGACATTGGCGCGATCGCCGTTCACAACACGCCGGGGCTGGTGGGCGCACTGCTTGTCGGCGTGAGTGCGGCCAAGATGTTGGCCGTGACGCTCGACGTGCCGTTGATCGCGGTCAATCATATTGAGGCCCACATTTACGCCGCGCGACTGGCAGCGGGCAGCGACATCTTCCCGTGCGTTGGCCTGGTCGTCAGCGGCGGGCATACGGCCCTCTTTCATTGTCGCGACGCGCTATCGATGGATCTGCTTGGCTCGACGCGCGACGACGCGGCCGGTGAGGCCTTCGACAAGGTAGCGCAAATACTCGGGCTCGGATTTCCGGGCGGCCCGGCCGTGGACCGCGATTCGGCGACCGGGAACGCAACGGCATTTCGGTTTCCGCGTTCACTCATGGCGGAAGGAAACCTGGACTTCAGCTTCAGCGGGCTGAAGACGGCCGTTCTGTATGCCACGCACGGTCAGGACTGGCAAAAGGGCGAACCGCCGGACGGCCAACGCCGAGCCGATCTGGCGGCGAGTTTTCAGCAGGCAGTCGTCGAGGTGCTGGTCGAAAAATCGCGCCGCGCCTTGCGGTTGACCGGTTTGAACCGATTGGCTGTCGGCGGCGGCGTGGCTGCCAACCGCCGGTTGCGAACGGCATTGACGGACATGGCCGTAGCCGAGGGAGCGGAGTTGTTTATTCCGTCGATGGAACTCTGCACGGACAACGCCGCCATGGCGGCTCTTGGGGTGGAAAAATGGCGGCGCGGGCTCATCGCACCGGCGGATTTGGATGCCGTGCCGAATCTGGCATTTTCTTAATGAAGTGAGAACCGCGAAGGGCGCAAAGAAAACAAGAAGCAACCACCATCTATAACAGCGTTATCCCTATTCTCGTCGGGTAGTGTCACATGCGCCCTTCCAGATTCCCAGCAAGTTCACTCGTCATTTGCTCCGTGCTGACGCTAGCGAGTGTTGCGGTCTTGCAGGTGGGTCGCTCCATTCCAGATGAGCCCACGGCAAGAACAAACCCTCGGCAAGTGCGTGCCCAGGACCCAAAGCTCAAGAAAGAGTTTGATTATTTGATCTTTGATCTCGGAAAAGGGGTCGAACTGAAATTGATCAAGATTGCCGCCAAGAAAAAGTCGTTCATGATTGGGTCGCCAAATGAAGAGGAAGGACGAATCAAAGCCGAAGATCAACATGAAGTCACCTTCACGAACGACTACTACATCGGCGTCTTCGAAGTCACTTGCCAACAATTCCGTCGATTTGTCGAAGAGACTCGTCATAAGACGGATGCAGAGAAGCAGTATGCCCGAAACTCATGGAACGATCCGGGATTTCCTCAAACCGAGTCGCATCCGGCGAACTTCATTTCGTGGAACGACGCGAAGGAGTTTTGCGACTGGCTAAGCAAGAAGGGCTCGGCGCGCTATGTGGTTCGGCTTCCAGGTGAAGCGGAATGGGAATACGCCTGCCGAGCCGGGAGCAAGACGAAATACCATTTTGGCGATGACCCAGAGAAGTTTCCCGAGTACGAAAATGTGGCTGACGCGACGCTGAATAAGATAGAGAAGGGAGAGTACGCGGACCATCGGATTAAGGGGTCGGATGGCTTTCCGTACACGTCGCCGGTTGGAAACTTCAAGCCGAATCCATTTGGTGTGTACGACATGCACGGCAATCTGACTGAATGGTGCGAAGACACTTTTGGGAAGCACTCGGATCTTCCGAAATCAAACAATTCTATTCAGAGCAAGCCGGCAAAGTATCGCGTAACAAAGGGGGGAAACTTCAGTGTTCCGCCCTCCCTCTGCCGCTCAGCATATCGCTCCATAGGTTCCCCGCACTTTGTTGGTGGGGCCGGCGGTTTTCGGGTCGCGGTCATTGTCAAAGATGATTGACATGTCGGGGCACGATGATGCTCACGAAACGCGAAAGGGATCGGAACAGCGTTCCGATCCCTTTCACTCTTCCATCCTCGATAGCTCACTCAAGCAGCAGATTGGCTTCCCAGCCGACGCGTTCGGCGCTGGCGCGAAGTTTTTCGAGCGCCCGGTTCTGAATCTGCCGCACGCGTTCCTTGCTGATGCGAAGCAAATGGCCGATCTGGCGCAGGCTGTGGGTGCCGTTGCCGGTCAGGCCGAAGCGCAGGTCCAACACCTTGCGTTCGCGCGGCCGCAGGTTTTCCATCAGGAACAACAGCGCTTCCTGGCGTTCGTTATTCTGCTGCAGCGTCGTACTGTTGTTGTCCGGCATCGCCTCCGTGAGCTTGAAGTCGCTGTCGTCGTCGAGGACGGCGTTGAGGGAAACCGGAGTACGAGTGGCGGTCTGAAGGTGCGTGAGGTGTTCGAGACTGCTGCCGGTGCGATGGGCCAATTCTTGCGGGCTCGGCAAATGTTTGCCGCCGTGGGCCAACGCTTCCGATTCCTGCTGCAAGAGTCCTAGCTCTTGCAAATGGTGCGGCGACAGGCTGACCAAGTGGCTTTGTCGGGCGACCGCGATTTGCAGCGTCTGGCGAATCCACCACGTCGCGTAAGTGGCCAAGCGGGTCCCGTGGCTGACGTCGAAACGGTCAATCGCCTGCATCAAGCCGCACACGGCCTCCTGAAGCAAATCAGAATAGCTCAGGGCGTGATGGCGGAAGCGCTTGGCGACGTGGGCGGCCAAACGGATGTTGGCCGACGCCAGCCGGTGCTTGTAATGGACGTAGCGATCGTGCAGGCGGCGGACATTTTGCACTGTGAGGCAATCCTTGATGCAATGATCGCGGATGAACTGGGCCATGGGCCACGGTTCGAGCGGCGGACGATGCTGTCGCAAATTCGGGAAGTGGCGAATCAGGACCCGGACCAACTCGCTCTTGCAATCCCAAAAGTTGGTCAACAGCTCACGTTCTTCTTCCGGCGTGAGCAAGTCGGAAGAAAACGTGGTCAGGGGGGAGATTGTCGCGGCTTTGGCGGAAGCCAGAGTCCGCTTACTCCGAACGGCCTTCATTGAATCTATCCTTCCTCGGTTAGGAAAAAGTCCCGCTGCTGGGCTCGGAAACACACTCCCAGTAGCGCTGCCAGAAGACAAATACCCACCCCTCGACACGTCAAGTCTTCCGGCCCAGGAAGGAGATCCCAAGACGGA
>JBGQCZ010000619.1:0-3854 GCA_041495645.1 Gemmataceae bacterium
CATCTTCGATCTGCCCGATTGGAAAGATCATTCGCTCGCCGCGCGGACGACCTGGTGCAAATACGGCCCGAACGGTATGACCAACGGCGCGTTCGCCGAGGAATCGCTTGTCTCGGAACAGTTGGCCGAGCGCTTGAACAACCCGGCGGTGCGCATCGAAATCGGCGGGGCAGGGGTGATGCCGGTGTATTGGGACGATCCGTCGTTCCGTTTGGAAGACGGTCGGCTGGTGGGCGAAAAGACAATCGGCTCGCTGCGCATCGGAGTATTGACCCCGGAAGAAGATCGCTTGGCGGCCTCGGTCATTCTCACGGACGGCACGCGACGTTCCCTGAAAATTGACGCTTGTGATATGCCGGCCCAGGCAGGTTGGACCAGGTTGCCGAACGCGGAATTCAAATTGCTTCGGCAAGCCCTGCGCAAGAGTTTCTTTCAGTGCCCGGTTTGTAATGACGAGCATCCGGCCGGGCAATGGCGCTGCCCGCGAGAAAGCGACCGGCCGCTTTTCCCGGCGATTGAACGATTGGGCAAGACCGGGTTCGCGATAATCGATTCCGGCGCCTGGGACGCGCGGGTGCGATTTCACCCCTGTACCTCGTTGCAACTAAATTCGCAGACCGTCGCGGTGCGCCGCGCCGACGGCGGGGCCGACGTGTTGCGCTTCGACCCGGAAACCGAGCAATGGAAGGCTACCGAAAAGATTCCGCTTTTTTATTGGATGGACGACAAGCTGCATGCCGTGGTCCTGTGATCGAACCGGTTTTCCCGTATTGGAACTACCGGCGTTGAAACTTGGGGTCCACCTGTTGCCGGTGGCCAAGGCGCAATTCGAGCGCTTCTTGGCCGCGCCGGTGCGCCAGCCTTTGGGGTCGCCGCAAGCCGGACTTTATGGCGATGTTTGGTATGAAAAACTCCTGGAGGTTTCGCCGCGAGTCACGCCGCACGCCGCCCGAATCACCGATGTGGAAGCGATGTTCATGGCCGGCGTCTTGCCAGCGGAGATCAATCGATTTGCCGGATGGCTCGGCGACGGCTTCGATTTGCCCACGACCGAGACTTGGCGAGAGGTGGACGCCGCCATCCGCGACGAGCCGCTGAGTGCCGACGAAGTCGCGGCGCTGCGTTCCGATTCGGCATTGCATCGCCAGGCGCGGGCCGCGATCGATGCCATCGTTCGCCTGCGCGACCCGGCAACATGGGGCCAACTCATGATGTTGGAGGGCGGATTGCTGGAATGGGTCCGCACCGGACCGCAAACGTTGGGAGGATTGGGCCGGCCGCAGTCGGACTTCCAGAAAATGATTCTCAATCCGCAACGCGACGCGCCTGTCCGCCCGGTGCGCGAGGGAAGATACAAGTACTTCGGATTCCGATTGGTGCGACCGATGTAACGCGGACACTCCTGTCCGCGCCCTAGTTTCGCGGACAAGAGTGTCCGCGTTACGTTGGATTGCAATTCGGGGGATCGCCGCGTGACTCTGAGCGCTGCCCAACTCATTTACACCAACGTCGAAAAGAAACTCTCGGCCAGCGGGACCGAGGGGTTTCAGATTTGGCTGAAGACGCCCGGCGTGCTGAGCGACGGCGAGGAAACCGAGATTCAAAGTCGCCTGGGAGATTTCGAAGATCGGCGCGACGCCACGACGGAAAGCGCACCGCTCGAACGGCACTTGTATTTCACGTTGAGCAGCGGCCGCGCGGCAATTGCCCGCTGCGTGCCGCTGCCGCAAACGGACAAATTCAATCGCGGCGGGCGATTTTACGCCCATGCCCTGATTCTCGAACCGCCCGACTTCCGGCACATCGACAACGATCCTTTTGCCGTTATCGATCAAGTACGCTTTCAATCGACCATTGAAGATGGATTGGCATCCGGCGACGCGGCCAAAGGCACGATCTCTCCGCTGCAACTGGAAGTCTGGACTCCCGACCGCGGCTCGCCGCCAGTGCCGCGCGAGAAGTTACTGACGATGTTTCCGGCCCTGCTGCGCGCCTGCCAACGCGCAAAGCCGGCGATGATCGGGGTGCCGGCAGCGCCAGTCCAAGTGCTCGCATTTACGCGGCAGTTGATCGCCTGGTTGCCGCTCTCGCTCCGCTTGTCGTGCAGTTTCGACACGCTTTCCAACGGCCGGAATCTCACACAATTGCCGTTCGCCGTGGCTGGCCTGCCGGCTGCCGGTCCGCCGCGGCGCTATTTGAATCTGGTTTCGTTTGATGTGGTGCGCCATGCGTTCTCGCAGCCGCTTCCGCATTCGAGCACATCGTCATACGATCAATGGCTGACCGCCCAGGCGCGGCAAGCCGACCAGCCGCCGCCATTGTCGCGCAACGAGGCCGCCTATCAATTCGCATCGTGCCTCGATAGCGGTCAGATCAACCCAACGCTGTTGGCGGGCGTTGATCGTTCGCTCTTCGAAGAAATTGCCTGCACCGATGTCGGGGTTCCGAAAGTCGAGAAACTCTTGCGGGCGCGGTTGCAGGCGGACGCGGGCGACGTGGTTGCCCCGCTCTTGTTCGCGCTAGGCTACAACTGGCTGCGCAATCAGGGGCTGGAGGGGATTTGCAAACTCGGCGAGCCGATCGACCAGACCCTGATGCTGCGCTGGCTGCTCGCTATTTACGAGCAGCGCACGCGCGACGAAATTCGCCGCGAGGTCGAAGTCCCGGCTCTCAAGGATGTGCTGGAAAAATCGAAGAACGTGGAAGGCGACGCGGTCTCGCTCCGCAAACAAATGGTATTGATTTTGTATCGCTGGGCGTCGCGCTGGCCGCATATCGCCCGGTCGATGTGCGATCCAAAGACGATTCCGGATGAGATCTTTCAATGGTTCGTCGGTTGGGCGTTGCGCACGGTTCCGTTACGCGTGACCCTTGGGTCGGGCTCGACGCCGCGCGGCGGCTGGTGCGGGCCGGAAGTAGTGTGCGAGAATAAAGAGGATGCGGACGAATGCCAGAAACTCGTTGCGGCACTGATGGGCAATGAGCCTGGAGAAACAAACGGCGATCGACCGAAACTTCCGCCCGAACGCTGGACCTGGGTTCTCCATTATTTGCTGAATCAGGTGCAAACATAAGCGGCTTGCGGCGTTGTAGGGAGACCTGAACAATAACCATGCGTTGCCCGTTCTGCCTGAACGAGGTGCAGTCCTTCTTGGAAGAGAAGGACGCCAACGGCCGGCTTGTGCTGGTGTGCCCCGACGCCGCCTGCCGCGAGGCCGGCGTGCCGGCGCTCTACGTTCAGGACTACGCGCAATTCCCTGCGATTCCGTTCAGCATCATGGGCCTGCGCGGCCACGGGAAGACCGTCTTCCTCACCAGCCTACTCCACGAACTCGGCGAACTCGGCAAGCGCTGGGAAGGCTTCTATAGCGCTCCACTCGATGAAGAGAGTTTCCACGAAGTCGAGAAACGCCTGGCCGAAATGCGCGCCGGAAAGCTGCCCGAAGCCACGCGCATGGTTTTCCCACGCGCCGAAGTGATCCGCCTGCAAAACATTCCGCGCGTCGGCGGCTGCCATTTGATGATGTTCGACACCAGCGGCGAGGCGTTTCTCACGGTCAACGGCGTCATGGCCTACGCCCGCTACGTCAAACGCAGCCCATCGGTTGTCTGGCTCATCAGCCTGGAAAATATGGAATCGCCGGACGATTTGGATCGCGTGCTGACGGTCTATCTTCAAGCGCTTGCTGAAATGAAGGGCGACGGGTCGAAGCAGGAACTGGTCGTTGTCCTTACCAAGGGCGACTTGCTGCTGCACAGTCCGAAGGTGCCGGAACTCCCGGACTTGGCCGAAGACTTCCTCTTGAACCACCAGCTCGATCCGCGTGGCGACTCCTGGCTGCGGCTCGATCAAC
>JBGQCZ010000620.1:0-3847 GCA_041495645.1 Gemmataceae bacterium
ACTGCAGGCCCATCGTGCCCACCAAACTCCTCCCTCACTCCTCGCAACCGCCTGAAACCGTACCGCCCGTTAGGCAGGATGAACGGTTACGCAATTTTTGCGGGTGTCGCGACACCCTAACTACACGATTTTAGATGATATTACGGGATTTTTATTAGACTATCGCAAGTTACATTTATAGCCTGATTTGTCGGGATTTGCTTGATTCTTGACACTCTGAAGAGAATAATAATTTCTGCTTCCAGAGTCAGTTGTGCTACCGTTACACTACACCCCAAACCACTTTTTTCCAGGCTTTTCTCGCTTGTGCCTGTCGGGCCGGTCATACCAACGACACCCGTTACGCCACCCGACAAAAACGGACAAGAACCGTGTCGGAGATCAAAGTGGCGAAAGACGGCACCCGCGCCAAGTCGAAGCCCCGAGACTTCGGGGTTAGCAGCTCAAAGTTGGAGGCCGGCTAGACGAATTCGGCTTTCCTCAATTGGCCGCTTCGGTCTGCAAATGCGTGGGCAACCGTGTGGGGAGGCGGACGGTGAAGGTGCTGCCGCGGCCGAGTTCGCTTTGGAGATGCACGTCGCCGCCAAGGAGTTTTGAGAGTTCGCGGACGATCGAGAGGCCGAGTCCGCTGCCTTCGTGTTCGCGGGTGAGCGGGTTGGCGGCCTGGCGGAATTTTTCAAATATCGATTCCTGCTCATCGGGTGCGATGCCGACGCCGTTGTCGAACACGTCGATGAAAATGAGGTCGTCGGCAGAGCGGGCTTTGACCAGAACTCGGCCGCCTTCGGGGGTGAACTTGAGCGCGTTGGAGACGAGATTGGAGACGATCTGGCGGACCTTGCCCGCGTCCTGAAGCAGCGGGGGCAAGCCGGGGTCCAATTGTTGGCGCAAGTCGATGTTCTTGCGCTCGGCCAACGGGCGCAGCGAGGCGATGACCGACTCGATCACTTCGGCGATGGCGAAGGTTTCCCCGCGGACCTGCATCTTGCCCGCTTCCATCTTCGCCAAGTCGAGCACGTCGTTGATGAGGGCAAGCAATTGTTGGCCGCCGGTTTGAATGTTGACGATCCAGCGTTTGTCTTTGTCGCCGGCCGGGCCGCTGTTGAGCAGCAAGTCGCTGAAGCCGAGAATGCTGTTGAGCGGAGTCCGCAGTTCGTGGCTCATGGTAGTGAGGAAATCGCTCTTGAGACGATTGGACTCATACAGCGCCATGTTCGCCCGCGCGAGTTCGTCGATCTTGCCGTCGAGTTCGACGTTGACGGACTTCAATCGCTCCTGGGTCGTGGCCAGGTTCATGAGCATGCGATTGAAAGCGTAACTCAAGTCCTCGAACTCATCGCCGGTGTGAATGTCGCTGCGAACGTTCATCTTCCCGTCGGCGATAGCGTTGCTGACTTCTTTGAGGTGCCGGACCGGTTTGACGATGACATAGCGAATGATCAGATAGCTGCCGGCGACAATGAGCAGGGTGGTGACGAGTGCATTCGTAATCAGATAAGCGCGGTTGGTATGCACGTCGCCGCGGACGGCCTCGGTGTTGAAATCGAAGCGCACTACCGCCATGAGTGAGTCTTCTTGCCAATCGCAGGCCGTCTCCTCGGTTTCGGTTTCGTTTCGCGGATGGCAGTCCTTGCAGGATTTCTCCACCCGGATCGGAGCGTAGTAGTAGATCTTCTCCTTTCCGCGGTGGGTTCGCACGTCCTCTGACCTGCGGGGATTGTCGCGAAATAGCTCCATGATGCGGACTTCATCGGCCGCCGGGCGGTTCTTCTGTTTCTTCGCCTCAAACTTCAGCAACTCGTAGTGATAGTCGTTTTCGTCGGTCAACCAGTTCTTCTCCCAATTCTTGTTGAACGCCTCCATGGCATTCAGTTCCGGTGATTTCAAATGGAGCCGCGACAAGAAGGGATGGACGAGCAACCGCCCGCTCGTGGTGATCTGATCGAAGGCGATTCTCTCGGTCTGCCAGGCATAAAGCCAAAAGCTGCATGACACGAGCACGAGAACGCCGCCGCCCAGCAGGAAGCGGCATTTGCGCTCCAAACTGGATTCACCCAGCAGCCGTTTGAATGCTCGAAACGACATGAGAACGCGTCCGAGTCAGCGTTGGGCCGGGATGCGCCGCCGCGACGGCTTCTGGCAACCCGGACAATAGTGCGACGATCGCCCCGCAAGCCGCATGCATTGGACCAGCCGCTGGCAATTCGGGCAAGGCTGGTTTGTCCGGCCGTAAACCTTGAGTGCGTCCTGGTACTGCCCGCTCAATCCGGAGCCGCCGATGTAATCGCGGATCGTCGAGCCGCGCGAGGCGATGGCCCGCTCCAGCACTTCGATCATGGCAAGGCGAAGGCGTTCCGCCTGCGCATGGCTTGTCGCCGAGCCTCGCTGCTTCGGCCAAAGGCGGGCGAGAAACAAGCACTCATCCGCGTAGATGTTTCCCACTCCGGCGACGACGGTCTGATCGAGCAGGATGGCCTTCAAGCAACGCTTGGAGCCGGCCAGTTCGCTCCGCCATTGCTTAGGGTCGAGGTGCCACGGTTCGGGGCCGAGGCGGCCGCCAATGATTCGTTCGAGGTCCGCGGCGTCCGCGCAGCGGCGCAACCCGCCGAACCGCCGCACGTCGCGATAGCGCCACTCGAACCCGTTGTCCAGCGCGAAAACCAAGTGTGTATGCGCTTCCTCGGCCTCGTTTTTCGGCAGCACGCGCATTTGCCCGGTCATTCCGAGATGACCGACCAGCAACGAGCCGTCGTGCAGGTCGAACATGAGCCATTTGCCGCGCCGCCGAACGGTTTCGATGCGCCTGCCGATCACGAGCGGTGTCCACGCCCGCTCCCATTTGAAGCGCAGCGCCTTGCGCCGCACCGACACGCCGACAATCGTTCGTCCGGTCAACAGCGGCCGGAGATCGCGGGCAACGGTTTCCACTTCGGGCAGTTCGGGCATCAAGTCCTCCTGTGCTGCGATTATAGCAACCGTCGCCCGCGCTTGACTCAGCCCCGGAATTCCCGAAAACAAACGAGGACGGCAGCCCCTCGCCTGAGATTCTGACGATGTCCTCAACGATCTCCGTGCCGGACCCCCGCGGGCGCTTCGGGCCTTATGGCGGACAGTACGTACCCGAAACGCTCATGTTCGCCCTCGATCAGCTCACAAGGGCATACGAGACCGCGCGCACGGACCCCGCGTTCCAAAGCGAATTCAATCACCGGCTTGCCGAGTATGTGGGCCGCCCGTCGCGACTCTATTTCGCCGAGCGTCTTACTCAGCAAGCCGGAGGGGCGCGCATCTTCCTCAAGCGCGAGGACATGAATCACACCGGCGCGCACAAGATCAACAACTGCATCGGCCAGGGATTATTGACGCAGCGCATGGGAAAGAAGCGTGTGATCGCGGAAACCGGCGCCGGACAACATGGCGTGGCGACCGCGACCGCCGCAGCGCTGTTTGGGCTCGAATGCCGCGTGTACATGGGCGAAGAAGACGTTCGCCGCCAGAAGCTCAACGTCTTCAAGATGCGGGCGCTCGGCTCCGAGGTCGTTCCGGTCACCACCGGCAGCCGCACGCTGCGCGACGCCATCAATGAAGCCATGCGCGATTGGATGGCATCGGTAGTCGGCACGCATTACATCATCGGCAGTGTCGTCGGCCCGCATCCGTTTCCGATGATGGTGCGCGATTTCCAGGCGGTCATTGGCCGTGAATCCCGCGAGCAGTGTCTGAAGCAAGCCGGCCGATTGCCGGACGTGGTGGTGGCGTGCGTCGGCGGCGGCAGCAACTCGGCCGGGATGTTTCAGCCATTCATCGAGGACCGCGCAGTCGACCTGGTCGGGGTCGAGGCCGGCGG
>JBGQCZ010000621.1:0-3838 GCA_041495645.1 Gemmataceae bacterium
ACCTGATTGACATCGACAGCTCGATATGCTCTGCTCGTCATCGGGGATGACCTCCTGTACGTGGACTTGGCGTTCATTACCGAACACCATTATTCCACTTTCGAGGCATCCCCTTTGTCCATCCCTATAGCCAACTGGGCTATTGAGTGCAATCGCTTCGCGATAAGCCCCTTGGTTCGCAATTGCGCGGAATCGCGGTATAATCGCCGTATCCCGTTCGAGAGGTCATTGTGCCGGTCGAAATTGCTTCGAGCCAAGTGGCGATTCTGAGCCGCATTTTGCGCCCGGAACGCGGCACGCTGTCGGCCGCAGTGGCGCGCGACTGGTTGGTGCTTGATTTCTCGGACGACGATCGGCGGCAGATGCGAACGCTGGTCCAAAAAAACCGCGACGGCAAGCTAACTCCGCGCGAGGCCAATGCCCTGGACAATTGCCGTCGAGTGGGCCGGGTTCTGGACCTGATGCACTCCAAAGCACGCCGATCACGTCAAAAGCGCAGCTCGGCCGGCTAAGGCAATGGACAAACTGCTGGAACGCCTGGTTTGGGAGCGGGTAGGCCAAAAGTGCGAGTATTGCCTGCTATCATGCGAATGCACGCGCACTGAATTCGAAGTCGACCATATCATTCCGCTGAAGCACCGCGGAAAGACGACGCTGCAAAACCTCGCGCTCACATGCTTCTACTGCAACAGTTACAAAGGCCCGAACCTGTCCTGTCGTGGGTTAGTGGACTAAATATATCACTATTTCGATCAAGATTCCTAAGGCGCACGATTTGGGCGCGCGCCTGTTTGCGGCCTTGCGGCCTTACGGTTTTCCAAGCGGAAGACGCGTGGTTTTTGGAGCGGGGGAAGGTCGAAAGCGGGAGTGTATGGGAATCGAACCCACTGAGAGCTTTGTTCAAACCCTCCAACGGCTTTGAAGGCCGCGGCCCGCACCAGCGGTGCAAACACTCCCGAGTGCGGGATTACGCTAGGGTTGTGCAAGGCTCGCGTCAATCGCGGCGGCCCGGCGCGCTTGACAAAGCCTCCCATCGCGATAAGAACAACTTTGGAATGCCCCCATCGTCTAGAGGCCTAGGACATAGCCCTCTCAAGGCTAAGACAGGGGTTCGAATCCCCTTGGGGGTATTCTGTACAGTAGTCGTCCGAGTCCCCGGAAATCACGGCGAAAGCCTGTTTTTCCGGGGATTTTTGCTTTCCCGATATTCTCACTTCCGTCTCATCTTGTCTCAGTTTTTCGCCCGTTTTATCACTGCGCGGGCCAAGGCACGGGCCAAGGGGATTTGGGCCGTTTTCGGTCATAGCGTGCCCGTCGGTCCCCGTGGCCGACAAAACTTCGGCTTGCAGTCCCGTCGAGGGAATCGGCAGCGCCTGAACGGCCGCGGCAAGATCGTAGAAACGCGAATGCGAGTATCGGGCGGTCATGGCGTAGGACGAATGCCGAGCAAGGTCCATATGCTCCCGCGCCGAAACGTCGGCCTTGCCCACCATCGTGATGAACGTGTGTCGCAAGGCATGGAAGTCAGCTACGCGGCCTTCCCCATCGCGGTAGGTCAGGAAGTCGCTTTGCTCCCGTTCGGCCCGTTGGCGGGCGTCCGTGGAGTTTTCAAGCCATGCGTGGCGAGCCGCGGCCAAGTCGCGGCGGATCATCGCTGCGCCGCGGACAATCCAATTCCCCGGCCAAACGACCGCGCCCGCGGGCTTGCCCGCCAAGTAGTCGCGAAGCAACCGGGCCACGTCGAGGGGTAAAGGCTGAACGGCTTCGCGGCGGTTCTTTGTGCAAGCCGCTTGAACCGTTGCCGTCGGCGTATTGCCGTCGAGGTCGAAACTTTCGGGCGTCACGCTGGCCAGCTCGGAAACGCGGAATCCCGTGGCGCACGCCGTCAGGTAGAGGAAGCGCCGATCGGTCCCGGTCAAGCCGAGAAAACTTTCCGCGCTCCCGGCCGCGGTGCCCAACAATCCGCGGAGTTCGTCGGGAGAGAAGTCGCGGCGGGCATGGCGAAGATCGGTGTCGCCGTTGCTCAGTTTGGACAGGCCGGCCAGGGGGTCGACGGCGATTCGCTTGTCTCGCCACAACCAGCGGGTGAAGCCCTTGACCGCGGCCAGGTAGTCGTTCGCCGTTTTGACATTCTTGCTCTTGCCGCTCTGGTCGATCCGGCGCAGTCCGCCAATGAATTCGACCACGGCGGAAGCCTGAATGTCCGCAAGGCGCACGAATCGGCAACCGTCCAAAACGGCCGTCAGGCGGAAGTGAAGTTTGGCGACATACTCATCCGTGTTCCCTTTGGCGCGCAAGCCACGGCGGAAATCTTCGGCGTGTTCGGCCAGGGGCCGTTTGGCGTGTTCGTCGGTCGGGTCGATCATGCCGGCGTCGGCGCGTTGGGCCTTCCGCTCCAGCTCCGCGGCGTAGGCTTCGGTTGCCTTCCGGTCGTGATAGCCTTTCACCAATTCCCGCTTGCCACTCGGCAACCAGTAGCGAATCCACCACGTCGGCGATTTCTTGCTTACAGCGCCGGGCGAGCCGGCATTCACGCGCTTGCCCGTAACGGGATCGACGTAGTAACGCGGTCGGAAAACTTGTGCCATGATGCCGTTCCCTTCCTGAAAGTCGGCCGGCCAGCGCCCGCGGCTTTCAGGTCCGCGAACGCCAACCGGCCAAGGTCGGTTTGTTTCACCCTTCGGCCCTTTCGAGTATCCGGGCCACTTGCACCACGTTCCACGGCTTGCCGCGGCGTGTCGTATGGCCTTGCGTGTTGAGTTCGTCGGCAATCGCTCTCAGTGTCAGTCCCTTCGCTCGCATGTCCACCATGCCGGGCTGAAGATCGGCGTAGGCTTCGGCCGCGGCCTTGACACGGGCGACCGCGGCCCGCTCTGTGCCCTTCCGCTGGGCGTCGGCGGTCAGATTTCGACATTGCGGCAGTTCTGCCCCCAGCTTTCCGCCGCGGGCCTTGTAAGCGGCCAGGGCTTGTTTCGTTCGCGTGGAAATCATTTCGGCCTCATGTTCAGCAACCGCGGCCAGCAAGTGAATCGTCAGTTTGTTGGCATGCGGGTTGTCGCATGCAACGAACGGCACTTTGCCTTCCATCAGAGCGGACAGGAATGCGACGTTTCGCGAAAGCCGATCCAGTTTCGCCACGGCAAGCGTTGCCTTGCTGCGCTTGGCGTGGGCAATCGCCTTGACCAGTTCCGGCCGATCCGCACGCTTGCCGCTTTCCACTTCGACGTAGACCATTGCCAGCGGCACGCCGGCCTGCCGAGCGTAGCTATCGAGCGCGGCCCGTTGCGCTTCCAACCCCAGCCCGCTTTCCCCCTGCCCTTTGGTCGAAACCCGCATGTAACCGATAACCGCGGCGCTCATGTTCTTTCCCCGTTGGTGCCAATCTGACAGCCGACAGGGTTAATTTACATTATCTTGAACGGTCAGTCAATGTAATGTTATCGAGTTTTCCGCTTTTTCTTTGCCAATCCGAGAAGCCGTTCCAGGGCCGCGGCACGCTCCAACCCTGCCTTGCCTTCGCTCGCGGGAACCCTCTTTCCGGCAGCCACGGTGCGATATAGGGCGATAACTTCCCGTTGATCGGACGCGGGCAGCAGCTTCAGCCGCTCGGCTTCCGCGACGTATTCGGCTTCGCGGGATGGGTCATTCATTGCGACCGGTTCCTTTTGGGTTGATTGCCGGCGCGCTAGCGGCCACGTTGACCTGCTTCCGCGCAATATTCACTTGCACTACAACCGCCAGCTTACGCACGGTCGCAAGCGTTCTGATGGCCGACAGGTAGCGACGGTGGGCGCGATCGATTCGATTCTGCCAAAACTCGGCCTGCCGAATACTCAGG
>JBGQCZ010000622.1:0-3832 GCA_041495645.1 Gemmataceae bacterium
CCGGATCTGTTCGACGGCGCCAAGGGCATCGATGAGGAACAGGCCGATAAGCCGTCGACCGACGTAAGCCACAAGTTCGCCACCGGCCCGGCGGCGAATGTCGTGGCGGTTTTGGAAAAAGAAGCGCCGGTGAAGGTGACGCTCTATTACGACAACGACGAAATCCCGGTGAAGAACGGCAGCGTTCCCGAACCCACCAAGGACCAAAAAGTCTGGTTCAAACTGGAGAATACCTCGAAAGACGTTTGCGGGGTGGTTCTCAAGGTCAATGGCGTGAACACCATCTTCAAGGAAAAACTGCCGGACAAGGACTGCCACAAATGGATTCTGAAACCCGAGGCGGTGACCGTGGTTCGCGGCTTCCAGACCAATCTCGCCGAGCGCAGGGATTTCGACGTGCAGTCGCCGGCTGAATCGCGGGCCACTGAAGTGAAGTACGGCGACTTTTCGGGGTTGTTTCAGGTGACCGTCTTCGTGGCTCATGGGGAAGCCAAACCGGAGGCTCCGGCGCTCGTCTTGAACGACGATCAAAAGGCAGTTGCCGCGATCGCCAAGGGCTCGCTCGACGTGGCGTCGATTCCGCCGGGCAATCTGCGAACGCTTCAAAGCAAGCTGCGCAAACGAGTGGATGATGCCGCGGGCGGCAAGGGCATGGTGGACGCCGATCCGAATAATACCAAGCCGCACCCGGTGGAGAAAATCGACTTCAAGCCGAATCCGGCGGGGCCGGTCATGAGTTACCCGATTCGCTATTATTCGCCGAAGTCGCCGAAATAGAACGTGCCGGTAATGCCGAAGCGCGAGAACATCACTCTCGCGTTTCCGCGTTTGCTGAAGGCTCAGCGAGGTTCGTCTATGCCCGTCGCACGCATCGCGGCCGTTTCGATTCTGTTGCTGATTCCGTTCGCGACGTCCGCGGCTGATCCCGATCTCGCGATCCGGGCGCGCGCGGTCTTGCGCAAACACTGTTTGGAATGTCATGGCGACATGAATCGCCGCGGCGACCTCTCGATTACCGATCGCATCGGCATGGAGCGCGCCGAGCGACCGTTCATCGCGGCCACCGCCGACGCTTCGCAATTGATGCAGTTGATCGAGGATGGCTCGATGCCGCCCGGCAATCGGACCAAACTCACGAAAGCCGAGAGCGACTTGGTGGGCGAATGGATCAACGCCGCCGCCCCGCTGTACCCCAAGCGATTCGACGATCTGTACGTCGTGAACACGGTATTGGCGGACGTTAAGAAGCAGAATGAAGCCGACGTGCCGTTCATGCGCTATTTCAGTTTGGCGGATCTTGTTGCCGACGATGATAGCACATTCAGCTTGGCCGCGGGCCGTGCTGCGTTGCACCAAGCTCTGAGTCAACTCTCCAAGGACGTTTTGCCGCCTCTCGTTCCGGCCGACGCAAGCGAAACTGTATTCCGCGTGGATTTGCGCAAGGCGGGTTGGGATATGAAGCCTTTCGAGCGCCGCTTCCTGGTGAACAAAGTGCCGACGTTTGAACGTTCGGACGTGAATCTTTACGATTTGATTCTGATTGAATATCCCTTCGGCCGGCTGTATCCAGCCGACGCATCGTTCGATCAATTGGCGGGTGCCTATTTCGAGAAGACCAAGCAAGTGCGGCCGCTGGCATTCATTCGCGGCGAGTGGTTCGCCCGCCAGTTTCTGGCTTCTCCGGTCGCCCGGGAATTGCGCGAAGCGTTGGACGGAAAAAGACTGGAGGCAAAGGCTGCGAGGCCGAAGCCGATTGAGATGCCAGATTCGCTTCGGCCGCCGGACGCGCCGCCCGGCAGCATTGCCGTGTTGCCGCTCGACTCGGTATCGCGAAGAGACTTCGCGCAGCCGTTTAACGTGGAATTCGATCTGGTGAGCGAGGCCAAAGATAGACCGACCCAGCGTTTCACACTCGGGGAAAAGTTCTATTTCTACGTACAGCCGGCCCGCGAGGTAAGCATCGAGATCATTTGGAAGGACATTGCGGGCAAGCGGGTCCGGATCAATCTCCGCGAGCAGGACTCTCGAGTCCTGGCCGAAAAGGACAAATATTTCGGCACTCGAGACCGCCAAGACAATGAGATCCCCTACACGATGACCGGAAATACGCCGGGCAAGGAATACATCACCATCTTTGCAAGCGAGCAACCGTTCCCTCAGGGCGAAGTGTTGAAGACCAAGCATTTCCTGGACGAGCGCGTGATTCACCCGTTTTACCCGTTGTCGCGAATGAAGACCGATTTCGATCCGGCCAAGATAGTCAAGAAAACGATCGAAATCGATATTCAGAAAAAGGAGTGAGAACCCATCGGCGCGCCGCGATTGACCGCGATCGACGTGCAACAGCGCATCCGTCGGCTCGGCAACCCCGAACGGGGCCGCGGTGCGGCGCGATTCTTCAAGTCCGGCCCGGGTGAATACGGCGAGGGCGACGTGTTTCTTGGGTTGAATGCCGCCGAAGTGCGCGGATTGGCCAAGGAGTTTCGCGGCCTGCCATTGGCCGAATTGAAGCCATTGCTCGAATCCGAATTTCACGACGACCGTTCGGTCGCCTTGTTGATCGTCGTAGAGCAAGCCACGAAAGCCGATAGGCCGGCGCTCAAAAAACTCTACGAGTTTTACTTGGCTCAAACCCACCGCATCAACAACTGGGACCTCGTCGATTGCTCGGCGCGCGATGTGGTGGGTGCGTATCTGCACGGCCGCAGCCGCAAGCCGCTCGAGAAACTCGCGCGCTCGAAGAGCCTGTGGGAACGCCGCATCGCCATCGTCGCGACCCACTATTCCATTCGCGAAGGCGAGTTCAAGACAACACTGGCCATTGCCGAAATGTTGCTTTCCGACGAGGAAGATCTGATCCACAAAGCCGTCGGCTGGATGCTGCGTGAAGTCGGCAAACGCGATCAAGATACGTTGGAAGAGTTTCTCGACGTTCACGCGGCTAAGATGCCGCGAACCTCGCTCCGCTATGCAATTGAACGATTCCCGGACAAGCTCCGCCGTGCATACATGAAACGATGAGGTGCACCGATGAAGCGATTGGCCTTGGTCATGTTGTTGGCGTTTCTGGCTGTTCCCATTGCCCGTGCCGCTGAGCCGGCCAAGAAGATCTACGTGATCCTGTGGTTCGACACGGAGGACTACATCCTTCCGGCCGATGACGACGCTACGTTGCACCTCGCGGAATGGCTCAAGAAGGAAGGCATCCGCGCCACGTTCAAGCTCGTCGGCGAAAAGGCCCGCACGCTCGAACGCCGCAAGCGAACCGACGTGATCGAATCCCTCAAACAGCATGAGATCGGCTATCACTCGAACTGGCACAGCGTGCAACCGTCGCCCGCAATGTATCTGTCCAACCTCGGCTGGGACGAGGGCGTGGCCGAATTCGATCGCCGCGAAGGGCAGGGGATCGCCGATCTTAAGCGTCTCTTCGGCGTAAACCCGAGTTGTTACGGCCAGCCCGGCAGTTCCTGGGGCCCGCAATCGTTCGGCGCGATGGCCAAGTGGGGCATGAAGGTCTATCTCGACGCCGGCAGCCACGTCAACGTCGAAGGAAAACCACACTACTATTGCGGACTGCTCACGCTCTATCGCCTCGCGCACACGCTTCGCACGGACTTGGGCGGTGAGGCCGACTTGAAGAAAGCGGAGGATCGCTTCCTCCAGGCCCGTCAGCAACTGCTGAAGGAGGGCGGCGGGATCGTGAGCATTTACTATCATCCGTGCGAATTCGTGCACAAGAAGTTCTGGGACGGCGTGAATTTCTCCAAGGGCGCCAACCCGCCGCGAGAAGAATGGCAACTGCCGCCAGCGAAGACCGATGCCGAAAGCA
>JBGQCZ010000623.1:0-3820 GCA_041495645.1 Gemmataceae bacterium
AAAACTCGGCACACTCGCACGACTGGCCCGAAGCGCCGGCCATGCCAAATTCGATTTCCTACGCCAACATGGCGGACCCCAACTCACCCGACGCTTCCTCCTCGATCGCGCCCGACTCGTCGTGGTCCCTATTGGACTCGAAACGGTAGTCCGAAGCGTTATTGGCAAGCCACTTTCTGATGGGGATACGGGAACAGAGTTTGCCAAGGCGATCGTTGCTAGTCTCAAAGACGCGCTGACAACCGAATCCCCGCGAAACATGGAGGCATGCTTGGACGAAGTGCCCATCACGCATGCGCCTTTAGCAGGCGCCGGGCTCACTCCCTCAGATCCCGATTCCACACCGCGCCAACAAATCAAAGCGGCGGGGGCACTTCATGCAATTGCCGGTTCGGGGACGGCCGTCGTTCGAATTTCACCCGAGGCTGCTCCGTCGCCCGAGGATTTTGCGGGTTTTCTCCGGCAAGCCTGGCACCAAACCGAGGTCCACCGCATCAAATTCAGGGTCGATTGACCGTGGAGACCCGGGACTGGCTCCGCCGAACAAATGTACAAATTGAGACGTATTCTTATTGCGAAACCGACGCCGACAAACTAAACTGACCGACGTTCCCTCGCGACTCGTACCAATATGATTTCAAGTATCCCCCGATGATGGGGTGTCGCTCATGTCTACGCTTCCGCAGCGGATGCCTGGCCCGCACACAGACGGCGGTGAATCGCGCGTCGTGGGCGGTTGTCGCCTGTTGCGGATGTTGGGAAAAGGCGGCATGAGCGAGGTGTATCTGGGCTACCATCTCAAAGAGGGGAAGCCCGTTGCGGTCAAGGTCATTGGCGAGAACATTTCACACGACTCGATTCAATTGGACCGCTTCCTGCGTGAAGGGATTCTGAGCCGGTCGCTCAATCACCCGAATATCGTTCGCGGGTTGGACTCCGGGCGCGACTCGGCCACCAAGCGCCGCTATCTGGTCCTCGAGTACATCGACGGCCCCAGCGCTCAGCTCTTTGTCGACCGCAATCATCGTCTGGATGTGAACGATGCCGGCCATATTGCCTTGGGCATCGCCAAGGGGCTCAGCCATCTTCACGGCAAGGGCTACGTGCACCGCGACATCAAGCCGGACAATATCCTGCTCTCGCCGTGCGGACAGGCCAAGTTGATTGATCTTGGTTTGGCCAAATGGGAAAAGAACAACGGTGAGCCGCTGACGGCCACCAACGACGGCTTCGGCACCTCGTATTACATGCCCATCGAACAAGCTCTGAACGCCCACTTTGTGGACGCCCGCAGCGATATTTTCGCACTGGGCGCAACGCTTTACCACCTTTTGACGGGCCGCGTGCCGTTTCCGGGCGAAGACCACCGCGAAGTGATGCGCATGAAGGACGCGGGGCACTACACGCCGGTGAGCCTGCTCAATCCCAGCGTGCCCGCCGAGTTCGAAGCCATTCTTAACAAAATGTTGGCCCGCGATCCGCGGCAACGCTACCGCTCTTGCCACGAATTGATCGAGGCCCTGCAACGAGCGCGACTCGGCCGCGGTCTGCCCAGTTATGCCGACTTAGGCTTGGCCGTGCGAATTCCCGACCGACGCGAAAAAACCCAAGAGAATAAGATCGATGCCACGCAACCGGATTTGCGGTTGAAGCGTTCGAATCTGAAAAAGAGCAACTCGCAGACCGGTTGGTTTGTGCGCTACCGCAATCGCCAGGGCATGTGGAAGATGCGCCGGGCCACGACCGAGCAACTTCTCAAGGCCCTGCGATCGAAGCGGTTTCCGGGGCCGGTTTTCGGTTCGCGGCAACTCGACAGTCGCTTCCGGCCCCTCGCCGACTATCCCGAATTCCACGTGTACTTCCCCGAGCCGAAAATCGTTACGCCGAAATTGCCCGGCGCCCCCGCCCGATACGGGTTCTGCCGCCGCATGCTCGCCCGCATCGGCTTCGGCCTTTTCTCGCTCGCCGGCTTGATCGCTCTGCTTTCGGCCATCTGCTCATGACCCCGACCGACTCTTTTCCCAGCCGGCGGCACGGCAGGTTTTGCATCATCGTCGCCTCGATCCTTTGGAGCCTCAACGGGTTTTTCTTCCCCGTGCTGACCAAGCAAACCTGGCTTGGCCTCGACGTTCCGAAAATCGAATCGTTCCACATCGCTTTCTACCGCGTTTTCTTCGCCGGGTTGATCTTGATCCCGGGCCTGCGCCGGGCGGACATTACCTTTAGAAAGCCCATGATCTTCTCCGCGATTTGCTTCGCCGTCATGAACTGGGTCTTCGTGAAGGCCATCACACAGGGCGAAGTCGCGTCGGCCATGTTTCTCCAGTACACCTCGCCGGTCTGGATGTACCTCGTGTGCGTGTATTGGCTCGGCGAACCGCCCGACCGGCGCAGCTTCGTCTCGGTGCTGATTGCCTTGGCGGGCATCGCCGTGATTGTGCTGGGCGGGTGGCACAACGAGCAACTCGCGATGATCGGCTTGGGGCTGGCGAGCGGCATCACTTATGCCGGAGTCTTGCTCGGCATTCGCCTGTTGCGCTCGGAATCGTCGCGCTGGATCTCCGTCGTCAACTTGATGACCGCCGCGGGCGTGCTGGTGCCGTTCATGTTGATGAGTTCGATGCCGAGTTGGCCGCAATTGGCCACGTTGTTCATCTTCGGCGCGGTGCAGTTGGGAATACCTTATTGGCTGATGGCTCGCGGTCTGCGCAGCGTGAGCCCGCAAGAAGCCGGCACGCTGACGCTGATCGAACCGATCCTGAGCCCGCTCTGGGCCTATCTCGTCGTCGGCCAACTCCCGGCAAAAGAAACGTGGATCGGGGGCGCATTCATTCTGGCGGCGATCCTGTATCGCTACTCGCCGATCGGAAAGCCGAAATGAACTCGCACCGCATTGCCATCGCCAACGACCCGCGCTATGATAACGGCGTCCAACGTCCCCGTAGCTCAACTGGATAGAGCGCTGCCCTCCGAAGGCAGAGGTTACAGGTTCGACTCCTGTCGGGGATACTCAAATGCATCTCCATGAGTGCTGCCTGCGAAACTGTGCAGGCTTTCAAGTGGTTCTCCTTTACGCTGCGACTCCCTGCGACTGGTTGCTGGGGTCTCCGATGGACACGCGGGTGGACACTGCACGCCGGCCGCCTTCGCGAAGTGGCGATCGAGCACCTGGCGGTAGTGGGCCTCGGCAACCTTCTCGGTGTGCCCAAACCAACTGTTGCAGACGTGCTCGGGGAACTGCTCGCATAGTTCGGTCGCACGCGACGCGCGGAGGTTGTGCCACAGCCGCGGCCACGGATCGACCCCGGCCTTCCTCAAGATCCTCTGCAAGTGCGTGCGCAAATTGACCCCAGGCCCGCTGTAGCGGGCGATCACCGGTTGGGTCGAGCGAAGGGGGGGGCTGCGGACTTAACCGGCCCTTCGGGCGTCTGGATCACGCGCAGGCCGGCCGCGGCCTGGGCCTCTTTGAACACGTCCTCTAGTGCCTCAACCGTCTTGAATTGACAGGCGCCCTGCGTGGCCGGGGGGCTGAGCGAATCGACCGTGCTCGACTCGCCGTTGGATTCCGCCGGCGGGCTCAACGGCCCGCTGTTCATGATTTCGTCGGACATGATCCAACCATCGGAAAGCACCAGCGGCGACTCGTTTACCGGCCCCAACAATTCCACCAGTACGGGCTCATCTGTAGCCGGGCTCTCCGAGCCCGGCCCGGCCTCGCAGCGGCCGGCTACAGAAACCCCGGCCTCGCCGAGTCCGACAACGGAAAACCAACCAGCGCCCATCACCCCCGACGATGCCGACGGCGTCTCGGCGTCCACCG
>JBGQCZ010000624.1:0-3818 GCA_041495645.1 Gemmataceae bacterium
CTCGCTTCCACCAAGAGCCGTCTTCCTGGAACACGCTAACTACAGCGGCACTGTCGAAAACCTTGAGCCAAACAAGTCGTCCGACGCCTTTCCCGCCAGTCTTATTCGTGGTGTCGGACACTCTGAAATAGCCCAGGTTTTTCGTTGTGAAGCCAACGCCGTTGTCCTCGATTTCGTACCCGTTCAGGACGAACTGTGGGTTTTCTGCGGTCGAGAATAAGCTCGGATCCTTTTTGTGAAGGATCCTCACTTTGATTCGGCCCTGCTCACCGAGGTGCTCGGTCGCGTCGTAGCTGTTCGCCACGGCTTCAAACACGGCATGGAGCGACATCGAAACCGGGGCGCGAATCTTTTGCAGTCTTCCCGCGAAATCAAGTCCGAGCGACATGGAAACGACCCCTGGGTCAAACTCCCCGCGGCATTCTAGCGGAACGCTACATTGCACACCATGTCCGCCGCGATTCACAAATCGCTCCGCAACACCTTGCGCTTTCTCTAAGTGCGTCGGCAGTTCGAAACTGTTTTCGACGCGAGCGTTGGGGCCGAACCGCGCTCGGGTCGCCAAGCTCCCCTCGCGGCTAAACGGTGGGGTGGTTTGACGATGGAGAAGGAGACGCGAGCGTTGGGGCCGAACCCCGCTCGGGTCGCCAAGCTCCCCACGCGGCGAAGACGGGAAAGAGCAAGGCCGTAAAAAGGCTCAAGGTGAGCCGCACCGGGTTGAAGCGGCGCACTGATCGCTGGGCGCAAACCGGCGGATTGGCTACAATTAGCGAGCAAACCATCCTTTCGCGACGTGGGGTCGCCCAAATGAAAGACTTGGTTGGTATCGGAGAACGCCTCAGCCCCGACACGGTTGCACGGCTGGAGCGAGCAGCCTTGAAAAGGTTTGAGACGGCCGAGATTCTGCGAGTTCAGCGACGCCACTTGGCAGCGCTCTACTTTTATGGCTACAGCGCCGAGATATGCCTGGCTGCAGCTTGTTTTCGGAGCCTGGGATTTTCGGCAAACGACATCATTGACCGCGACACACGGCGACGCCGGATGGCTCAGGCGAAACTGCTGAAACTAATGAACAACGATCCGCATCCGTTGGTCGGATGGGCTCGTTTTCTGGAATGGAAGCGTCTTCTGCTTGGCGGTCTCACGCAGCAGGACCAACAGCGGCTCAAAGAGGCGATCAACAAGGCGACGCTGATTTACAGTTTCTGGCGGCCGGAATTGCGATACAAGGTGATTGAGATCACGGATGCCCAGTTGCAGAGGGTTCATCCAGCAGCCAAGTGGTTGGTCGACAATCAAATGAAACTCTAGGAGACCGCTCATGCCAGTTTTCAAATTGAAGGCCACCGCAACGGTAATCAAGAAAGAACAGCGGCAGGACCTGGTTGCCCAGTTAGCGAAAGAACGTGGTGGGGAAGCGATCAGCAAAGGCCCTGTTATCTTTGAAATACCGTTGGGGCAAACGAACAGGTTTGACGTTCTTGTCGTGTGGCACGCATGGAGCGACATCCCATCGGAAATTCGCAGCGAGATCATTCTTGAGGCGTACAAGAATGACAGCGCCCGAATCGCCCAGGCACTTGGCGTCACGTACCAGGAAGCCATCGAACAGCACGTGCTTCCATACGCGGTGCATCCGATGACGCGCGCCGGAGACATTGACCCAAAAAAACTGAAATCCGCAATGCTCAAACACGGCGGCATTGATCTCGGCGGAGACATGGTTCATTTACGATTCCCGACGCTGGCGATGGCTGAGGAAGTTCATCGAAAACTCTGCGATGAAGAACAGAAGGGCTATTGGTCGATTGTGCAGTCGCCAGACCCCATGTTTTGACAGGAAAATCTCGCTGCGCGTGAGGAATCATTCCCGCTGATCACGATGACGGCTAGTTAGCATTCGCGACTGGGAAGCTGCACCGGTTTGTTGACCCGCCGCGGAATTGTCGAGGTGGTTCCATGATCGCCAATGACGATGAACTGAAAGGGACACGGGCGCGGATCGTGTATTTCGAGGACTTGCTCGCGCAGATGCGTGTGGCAGCGCGCCCCGAGCTGTTTCCGAGCGTGGCGAGCGGCTATCGTGCCGAGATCGAGAAAATGCAGCAGGAAGTCCTCGAATACCTCACTCGTCACGCCAGCCAACCACTCCCGGCCCAAGTCGCCTGATCTTGGATGGAATTCTGCAAGTCGCTACCCGGCCGCCAGTTTGGATAGGCGCATCGCCAATTTGGCGACGATGAGTTGATTCAGGCTCACGCGCTCGTCCTTGGCTTCGGCTTCCAGTGCTCCGTGAAGCGTGATGGGGAGGCGCACGAGAACACGCCCGCTCTTTTTCTTGGGCGTGGCGCCTTCGATAAACCCGGTTCGTTCCTGGGCGGCATCGATCAGTTCGCGAATCGCTCGATATTCAGCGGTCTTCATGAATCGCTCGCGCGCCGCCCGCGACGGGTACGCCTTGGCCACCAGGCCTTCTTCCGGGTCGAACAACGCATTGGAAAGGTCCGCCCAGGTTTCGGCGGTCAGAGCGACTTGCCGGGCCGATTCGAGAATCTTTCGTTCTTTCGGTTTCATGTCAATCGTCCTCGTCCGCCGGCGGCGGAATGAACTCGACCGTGCTTTCGACGCGTTCGAGATAGATCGACTCCTGTTTGAGCAACCGAGCGAATCCGGCGACCATCTTTCGCAGCGCCGCCTCGTCCCCCTCCGGCACGACCACCCAAACTTCCTGAGTCACGTCGATTTGCTTGCGGCCGCTCTTCATGCGATAAGCGCCTCGCCCGGTTCCGCCGATTCGATAACCGCCTGCGAGCGCAAAGATGTCGTCAAAAATCCGGTTGAGTATCTTTCTGGGAACCCTGGTTTTGTCGTTGTAATTCAGCGGGACCAGCAACACGAATCGGGGCATTTCGCAATCCCGAAGAGCGACGATTCACCGAATCATACGATATCATAGGCGATATCACCGATCGGGTCAACGCGATTGGTCAAACCACCCTTGCACCGGCTTGTAAACTAATGTACACTTAGACGTCAGCCGACTCGGCACTTCCCGTGCGCGCATTTCTGGAGGGGATCAACATGCTCAAATCAATTGCGATTCTGTTGAGCGACTCGGTTCGCGGCGTGAACCCAGCGCCCAACCAAACTCTGAACCCAACTGCAAACTCAACTTACCCCACCACTCGTCCAACCACTCATCCAACCACTTTCTCCACAAAGTTTTTGAGGGCGCGCGGGGGGAACAGCAATCGGTTGGGCGTCAACGAGTTGCGTTCAATGTCGCGAATCGGCGCGCGGGGCAAAGAGTTGGATTTAGTTTGGTTGCCAGTTGGATTCCGGGTTGGATTCGGAGTTTGGCTGACCCGCCAAGCAAAGCAGCCGGCGCCTTCATGGGCCGGCGGCTTTGAATCAGAAATGAGTTTGTCACGATCAGTGAGGAAGCGGGACCGAGACCTTGTGTCCGCCGTAGGAGAACCACAATTCGCTGTTGGAAATGCCCACGCCCACGGTGCCGACGTGCTGCCAGGTCCAGTGCGTCACGTTCCAGCCGTGATCTGGGGCATAGACATCCACCGAGGCGGTGCCGCTGCCGGCGTAATGGATCTGGCCGCCGCTCACGGAGAAGTTGAAGTCGGCCGTGGCCGTGCCGCGGAGCGGGCTGACCGTGGCCTTGCCCACCAGGTGGCTGGTGAACTTGAAGCCCTTGGCTTGCGTGTTGCTCAGCTTGAAAGTCGCCGAGCCGTCGAGCGGGCCAAGGTGTTCGACGGCGCTGCCGTTGATTTCAAAATCGCCGTTGCTCATCATGCGGCCCCACA
>JBGQCZ010000625.1:0-3815 GCA_041495645.1 Gemmataceae bacterium
CGTTCTATCCCAAGGACCTGCCGGACAAGAAGATGCTCCGCTCTTACGGCGAGCGTTTTCGCACCGTCGAGATCAACTACACGTTCCGCCGCATGCCCACCGTGTCGCTCCTGGAGAAGTGGGCGCTTGAAGTTCCCGCCAATTTCAAGTTCGTCCTCAAGGCGCTGGAACAGATCACCCATAGGCAGCGGCTCAAGGACACGGGTGAGTTGGTGTCGAAGCTGCTCGAAGTCGCCGGGACCCTGAAAGAGCGCCTGGCGGCGCTTCTGTTTCAGTTGCCGCCGAACTTCCAGAAGGACGTGCCGCGGTTGCGCGAGTTTCTCGCGTTGCTGCCGTCGCAGCGACGTGCGGCCTTTGAGTTCCGCCACCAATCCTGGTTCGACGAGGAAGTCTTCGGGCTGCTGCGCGATCATCAAGTGGCGCTGTGCCTCGCCGAAGCCGAGGACGATCTTGTAGTTCCTTTCGTGTCGACCGCGGATTGGGGCTATCTGCGGTTGCGGCTGCCCCAATACAGCGATGCGGAGTTGAAATCGTGGCTGAAGCGGGTGCGTGATCAAGGCTGGAAGGATGCATTCGTGTTCTTCCGCCACGAGGATGAGGGCAAGGGGCCAAAGTTTGCGAAGCGGTTTCTGGAGTTGGGCGCGTCGGCCTGACGTCCGTCGCGGGTGGCTCGAAGCTGAACAGCGGTTTGATGTTTCGGCACATAGCGCTTTCCTCCACGTCATTTCTTCGCTTCAACCTTCGACTTCAAATCAGCCAGGCCTTCCTCGAACATTGGGCCGACCATGGTGGGCATGGCCAACGCCATCCATTTGCCCATGATGTCCTCGTTCTGGCCGGTCATGCGCCAGGTGACGCGGGTTTCATCGCCGGACTTGGCGTAGAGGAAGGCGCCTCTGCTGGTGTACTTCTCGTCGATGACCATCGTGTACTCGACGCCGGTCTCCTCGTCGGAGGCGAGGAACATGAGCTTGCCGTCGCCGCTCTTGCCCGTCCAATTCTGGCTGGCGCCGGCGCCCGTGGGCTTGTCGATGGTCACCTTGACCGACGTGTCATGCTTGGTGAACGGCAGCCAATTCGGCCACTCGCGTAGGTCGCCGACTTGCTTGTGAACGGCCGCCGGCCCGGCCTTGATCGTGATCTCCCGAGAAACTTCGTACTTGCCGTCAAGCACCAAGTACCCCACGGCAAAAAACGCGGCGACGGCGACAACGATCAGCAGCAGCACGATCTTCAGCAATTTCATCAGGAACGAGCCGGACTTCTTTTGCGGTTCAGACATGGCATTTCTCCGTGAAGGCGAATCGTTGCAACTACTATGATCTTATGGCTGCCGCCGACCATCGTGCGGCAACTATTGGTAGGAATCGCCGGCCGACGTAGCCAAAGTTTCCCGCCACTCCGAATGCAACAAAATGCAACATTTCACTTTCCGCCCGCCAGCATCGATTTTGACGCAACTCGTTGTCGCGACCAAACTTCCCACCTGCGCGACATGCTCCCAAAAAGATAGTTACATTTGTTACATTCGCTTGGAACACCCCGCCGCAAGCCGCGATCAACAAGACCTGGAGTGACTCGAACATCATCAATCCCTCCGAGCAGCGCGCACAACCTGCGCTCGGTCGAAACGACCTCTTCGCCATAAGTATACTCAAGTACATTACGATAGGCAATGCGCAAAGCGAAGTGAGCCCGCAGCGCCCGCAAGGGAGCGACACGTCCTTGCTGGCGCTGCGGGTTGTTTTTCGGAGATTCCGCGAAGGCAATTTGAGCGCATGGCACATGAAGCAATGGGCGATCACTGTCTTTGGAGAATTCAGATGCGTAATCGATTTGCGCTGACCGGCCTATTCGTCGTTGGCGGCCTAATTGCCGCCGCTTTCATCGGTGGGATCGTTGCCGGACCCACGCGGACCGCTCTGGCCACGACGGCCGGGCCCATTGCGAGCCAACCGCTCAATGTTCCGACTGACACGAAGCCCACGAACCCCATGGTCGAACCGGGCAAAGTCCATTGGCACGCGACGACCGAAGCAGCCCTTGCCGCCGCCAAGGCATCGGCCAAGCCCGTTCTTGTGTTTCACATGATGGGCCAACTCGACCATCAGTTCTGCTGAACCAACGCCCGCCTCGCGAGAACCGTGTTGTTCTCCAATCCCGAGGTAGCGAAGTTCATCGACGCCACGTTCGAACCGGTTTGGGTGAGCGTGCGGCCGGCCCCGCTCGTCACCATCGACTTCGGCAACGATCACAAAGTCGTTCGCACCCTGCAAGGCAACGTCGCCACTTATGTCTGTGATGCCGAAGGCACCGTTTACGATGTACTCTCCGGCATTTACACGCCGGGCCCGTACCGGGAACAACTGTCGCTTCTGGCGGCGCTGGTGAAAGACCTGGCCAAGATCTCCGACGCCGAACGCACTGCGCGATTGAAGGCGTATCACGTCAAAGCAGCCGCGGCGCTGAATCGTCCGGTGACACCAAAGATCGCAGCCGTGGCGCGGACTGGCGGCGGCGGCAAAGGCGGGTTCGGCGCTCCGGTTTTTGTCGGCAACCCAGGCTTTGGCGGGGGTAAAGGCGGAGGCATTGGAGGCCAAGGGGGATTTGGCGGAGGCCAAGGGGGATTTGGCGGCAACGGTGGAGGCTTTGGAGGCGGAGGACAAGGAGGTTTTGGCGGCAGCGCACCCGTCTTTGGAGGGATCGAAGGCCCGCTCGAAGCGGTGCTTATGGGGCGTCCGATAGTTCCGCCGACCCCGCCGGGCGGCGATCTCGCCTCGCGGGCCGATCTCCAGTTCGATGTCGTGGTCAACGAAACGGCCCGTCGGAAACTCGTTCACCACCAACTCGCCACGCTCGTCCGCATCCGCCCCGACGATCTCAAGAAATGGCTCTTCCGCGTCGTCCTCAATGCCGACCTCGACGACCCCCACCTCGGCCTCGGCCCGGTGCTGAACGCCAACTATCCGTTCGCAGGTGAGGATCGAGAGACGGCTGCGAAATAGTCGCTGCGAGCGTCGGGCGAACCCCCGTCCCGCTTGGCCACTCGTACTGGTTAATCGTCACGGTGCGGGTCGCAATCGAACGCGGCCCGGCTCGACAATTGCCAATCGGCCAGGAAGGACCGCGGAAACGTCGGTCGTGGTCAAGAATTGCTCAATCAACTTTAGGACGGCGGCGCGATTTGCTCTCGGCGGCGGCTCAATGACCGCGATTCCCTGGTAATTTGCCGGAGGGTAGACTGTCACATCGCCAAAATCGTGATCGGCCGTGATGATGCTCATTCGATTGGCAAGCGCAAAAACGTCGATCTGGTCGTCCGTAGCTCCGCCCAGGCCGATGTCGCGAACATCGGTAGCGTCATGACCGCAAGCACGGATCAGTGCTGCCGTCGGACCCGGCAAACTTGCGTCAACGAGAAAATGAAGCACGGCTCAGACCGGAAGCGGGTGATAACTTTGCTGGCTGATTTCTTGGCTGGCGAAGCCGATGCAGGCTCGAATGTCTTCGATCGTGACGCGGTAATCCTCCATGATCGTCTCGAAGCTATCCCCACCGGACAACGCGTCGAGAATGACCGTTACCGGCGTTCGCGTCCCGCGGACCACCGGCTTGCCGTGACAAATCTTCGGATCGATACTGATGCGCTCGCTCATGCACGTCCTCCGGGGGGAAACTTGCCCGCATTATACCTGGTTACTGCTTCTCCTTCCCGCTTTCTTTCTTTGAACCCGAGCCATCAAACAGCGCCTTCGCCTCGTCGCGCAGCATGCGCAGGCGCAAGTCCCACGGCCGGGCGTTGCACTTTTCCAGAG
>JBGQCZ010000626.1:0-3807 GCA_041495645.1 Gemmataceae bacterium
CGTCTCCGGCAACCGCAACGGCCTGCACTTGCTGAACGGCAGCGGCAGCGCCACGATCCTGGGCAACGTCTTCAGCAAGAGCAGCGAGAACGGCATTCTGCTCCAGGGCAGTTCGGACAACGTGATCGGCGGCAAGGGGGTCCTCGATCGAAACATCATGTCGTCCAATAACCTGAACGGAATTTTCCTGCAGCCCGATCTCGGCAATCCATTCGGGCCCGTGTTCAGCAACAACAACACCATCACGGGTAACTTCATTGGCACGGGCTTTGACGGTCTCTCGAACTTTGGCAACGGGTTCGCGGGCGTGTACATCGACGGCGGCAACGACAACCAGATCGGCGGCACGCTTCACGACGCCAAGAACAAGTTCGAAGAAGGCAACGTCATTGCCTGGAGCGGCGCTAACGGCCCCGGCCTCAATACCGCCGGCGGGGTGGTGGTCGTCACCGACCACGGCCCCGCCGAGCGCAACGCCATCCGCGGCAACAATATCTTTGGCAACACGGGGCTAGGCATCGACCTGAACGGCAACATCGGCAAGGTGGACGACAACGACCTGTTGGATGTCGACGGCGGCGCCAACTTGACGCAGAACTTCCCGGAAATCATTACCGCGGAAAGCGGCTTGATCGGAAGCTCGATTTCGTACAAGCTCGAGGCGGCGCCTAGTACCAAGTACCACATCGAGTTCTTCGGAACCGATGTCGCCAATCCGGGCGGCCTTCCCAATGGCTTCGGCCAGGGCAAACTCTTCGTGGGCTCCGTGGATGTCACCACCGATGGCACGGGCGAGTTTCTGTCGACGACCAATTTCTTCACGCTGTCCTCGATCCCGACCGGCTGGTTCGTCTCCGGAACGGCGACTGATCTCGCCGGCAATACTTCCGAGTTTGGCAAGGCAATCCAAGTGACGGACGCGATCGGCTCCATCAGCGGCGTCAAGTTCAATGACCTGAATGGCAACGGCGTTCAGGATCTGGGCGAACCGGGCCTCGCGGGTTGGGAGATCGACCTCGATTTCAACAACGACAACCTCCCTCTGGCTTTGCCGGATGCCAAGGCCATCACCAACGGCTCCGGCCAATACTCGTTCAGTCGATTGATCGACGGGCTGTATGGACTGGCCGAAGTGCAACAGACCGGTTGGATTCAAACCAAGGGTCCGGTGCCCAATCCGCTGCAAGTGACAGGCGGCTCGGCCGTTACCGGCGTGGATTTTGGCAACTTCAAGCTCCTCACGATTCGCGGCAACAAGTTCGAGGATGTCAACGGCAATGGCAAGAAGGACTCGGGCGAGGGTCCGGTCGCCGGGGTCATCATCGACTTGTATGGCTACGACTCCAAGACCAGCGCCAAGATCAAGCTGGGCGAAACCACGACCGACCTCAGCGGCAACTACACGTTCACGAAAGTGGGTCCGGGTGGTCCGGGCGGTCTGACGGCTCCGCCCAGCGGCTTGTATTCGCGTTGGGAAGTGTACGAAAAGGTTCCGGTCGGCTATGTTCAGACGGCCCCGACCACCGGGTTCTACACCATCCCCGTAGTCATCAGCGGCACGGACATCAATAACCTCGACTTCGGCAACAAGAAGACGGGCGGCGGCGGCACCGGCAGCGGCGGCGGTCCGCAGATTATCGCCGGATCGGGCGTGGGCAGCTCGCCGTTGGCCGTGGCGTTCGACGCCAAGGGCGTGCAGATGTTCAGCATTGTTCCTTATGCCACCACCTTCAAGGGCGGAGTCCACGTCGCGAAAGGCGATGTCAACGGCGACGGCATCAACGACATCATCGTCGCGCCCGGATCGGGCCTCGGACCTCTCGTCAAGGTTTACGACGGCACCAACGGCAAATTGATTAAGCAGTTCAACGCCTACGATGCCAACTGGAAAGGCGGCGTGTGGGTTGGCGCCGGCGACGTGAATCACGACGGCACGCTGGACATTATTACCGGCGCCAGCGCCGGCGGCGCGTCGCAGGTCAAAGTGTTCGACGGGCAAACGGGTATCACGCTGTTCGACTTCAACGCCTACGCGGCTACATTCAAGGGCGGCGTTCGCGTGGCGGGCGGCGACGTGAACGGCGATGGCTTTGCCGATATCATCGTGGCGCCGGGCGCGGGCACGGCCCCCACGGTTAAGGTGTTTGACGGCTCGACGTTTGGAACCGGCACGGCCAACATGATCAGGCAGTTCAACGCCTACGAGGCGTCGTTCACCAAGGGCGTCTACGTGGCGGCCGGCGACTTCAACGGCGACGCGTTTGCCGACATTGTCACCGGGCCGGAATCGGGCCGCCTTCCAGGCGTCCGTGTGTTCGATGGCGCTACCGGCGTCATGACGAAGGAGATCATTGCGAACTCGACCGGAACCCCGCCGCCTCCGGGCCAGATCAGCACCGACCCGTTGAATACCGCAGGCGTGCGTGTGGCGTGTGTGGACATCGATGGCGACGGCGTCTCCGACATCGTCACCGGCCCGGGCGTGATCAAGAGCCCGCGTATCCGCGTGTTCAGCGGCGCCACTTCGAAGGTAATCCTGAACTTCCAGGCCTTGCCGCTGAATTTCCTGGGCGGCGTCTTCGTCGGGTGATCCCCGTTCGAACGCAATCAAGCACGGCCCGTCGCGCGGCGCGCGACGGGCCTTTTTCGTTTTCCGGCCGCGCCCGGCAGTGGCGGCAGGCCGGCCCAGCGCATACATTTCAGAGTGTTCCCGGGTTCGGAGCCGGCCATGAAAACCGCCGCCGTCATCGCTGCCTGTGCGGCCGCCCTGTTGCTGGCCTCGTCGATGCCGTATGCCGTGGACCAGGCCGAATTCGCCTACGTCACGCAATTCGGCCGGCACGTCGCGACGCACGACGGCGCCACCGACGCCGGGTTGCATTTCAAATGGCCTTGGCCATTTCAGTCGGTCCAACGCATCGATCGCCGCCTGCAGATGTTCGATCTGCCCGCCGCGGAACTGCCGACCTTCGACTCCGAAGGAAAGACCATCGACAAGATGCTCACGGTCGACGGCTACGTCGCCTGGCAGCTTGCGGACGCGCAAGGTGTCGATCAATTCATTCGCACTGTTGGCACTGCTGAGCGGGCGCGCGAGATACTTGGGCCGCGCATCGCGGGACGGGTGGGTGCGATGATCAGTCAGATGCGGCTCGAGGATTTGATTCACGTGAGCCCGGCCGAAGGCCGCCAGGCCGATCTCGACGCCCGCGCCGCGCAAATGCGCGCGAAACTCCTCGGCGGCATTGGACAAGACGACCTGCGCCGCCAGGTGCGCGACGACTACGGAATCGTGCTGGTGGACGTGCGCTTGCGGCGGCTGAACTTTCCCGACAGCGTGCGGCAAGCGATTTTCGATCGGATTCGCAGCGAGCGAAAGCGCAAGGCCGCGGATTATGAAAGCGACGGCGAGAAACGCGCCCGCGAAATCCGCTCGGCCGCCGAGCGCGACGCGGACATCATGCGCTCCACGGCCCAGGCGAAGGCCGACCTCATCCGCAAACAGGCCGACGCCGACGCCGACAAGATCCGCAACGAGGCCCACGCCAAGGATCGCGACTTCTACGTCTTTCTGCAAAAGCTGGACACGTACAAGCAGATGCTGGGCAAAACCAGCGATTTACTATTGCTGTCGAGCCGCCATCCGCTGTTTCAATTGCTGCTGAATCCGCCCGACGGCCTGAAGGATAAGCAGCCGCCGAAATTGCCGTAGCGGGGTCGCAACCAAGGTGGAATTTGTAGGGTGGGTCGAGACCGGGCTCTCGGGCCCGGTTGAGGCCCACCGTTGCGGCGATGGTGGGTCGAGAC
>JBGQCZ010000627.1:0-3798 GCA_041495645.1 Gemmataceae bacterium
CGTTGATGTCCTGGATGTCATTCGACTGGCCGGGCATGATCCCGGTGAAATTGTAAGCCCATTCCGCTCGCACTCCGCCAACCCAAACCCAACCGCCCAGCGGAACCTCGAAACTGACGTGCGAGCCTATCTTCACGCCGCCGAAAATATCCTGTCGGCGCAGGAAGTTGTTCTGCATCAATGGATCGTCGATGATCAAATTCAAGTTGACGTGCGAAGTTCCCCAGAATCCGCCGACATCGAAGCCCGCGCGAAGATTGTTGTTTCGTGGGCCGAACGGCGCCTGTCCCGCCAGGAACCAATCTCGACCCAAAGCCACCACGCCCGACCAGCGGAAATAATCGCGGATCTTTACCGGCAAGCCGAAAAAATCGACCGAGGGAACGTTACCGCTGCCGTTGTTGTATTGGAAGGCAATCCCCGCTCGCATCGTCCATGCCGCCGTGCCGGAGGCATTGAATAGCAAGGCTCGACCGCCGGCTTCCGCCATCCAGCCCGCGTTCAGTTGTTGTTCCAGAACCCCGCCGCCGACGGGAAACGTCGGTCCATTCCAGAAGTAGATTTCCTGGCCGATGGGCCCGTCGCGACCGATCGGCATGCTTCCCAAACCGTTGTTCCAGTTTTGCGCCGCGGTGCCCGGCAGCGGATCGAATTGATAAGGATTCCCTTGCGGTGTGTAAGGCACACCGGGTGTCATGGGGACGCCGGTGCCCGGAGGCATGGGAATGTACCCGCCGCCGGGGGGCATCGGTGGTTGCGCGGAGGCGACGCCTGCTCCAATCAGGCTTAGAATCAGCACGCCGCTATGGACTCGCTTCGCGCCCATGCCAACCTCGCACGGCCCGGACACCGATCGGCACGCTCCCCCGAGGAACCGCCGGCGCTCCCAAGCCTTCCTTGAGTCACTAGATACGAACGGCTATTCGAGATTTCCGACCGCGACAATTGGTTTGGCGCGGACAGCTCCCCCACCAACCGGCCTATGCCAAATGACGTGTAACAGTTCAAGATCAATTGCGATGTTCTTGGGGTGTACGATACGGAGTCGCAACCTAATGTCGCCTTTCGCTCCGCGAAATGGCGTTCTTTCGCGGAGCGAAAGACGACAGAAGCTACGATCGGAGCGCATCGCGAGTCCAACTGGTTTGGGTAAGCACTGCAAGCTGTGTAAACTAAAGTGAATAGAACAGACGCGAACGGCGAGAATCCATGAGCGCGATCGAGCTACGGGACTTGGATGAAGCCCGCCGGTTCATTCAGCAGGGACTTTGGTTGCACCGGGCGATTTCTCCGCCGCCGGCCGGAAACCTGCGCACCTACCTCGAATGGGCCCTGGAGATCGCGTCGAGCGGCGAACCACTGCCGCCGGTGGGATTTGTTGCGGACGTGGGTGTGGCGGCCTTCGGCATGGACCGCGGCGAGAAGCGGGCCCGAGGCGAAGCATCGAACTTTGCCGGCCTGCCGTCGATCCTCGCGCGAACTTACGAAGATCATGTGCTGGGCAAGATTTACGCCGATTGGACTTTCGAACGGGCTTGCGACGCGCTTAAAAACTATGCGCCCGGCCGTGAGCGCGCTCGTGGGCTCGCGTTCCTCATCGGCAAGTTTCGTCGCCGCGCCCGCTTTGACGGCGTTCTCCTGTCGCCATCGATCATTCGCGCCATGCTCGACGCTCCTCCCGAAGAAACCTTGAAGAAGGGACTCGAATCCCTGAACGCCGACGGATTGATGCCGATTCTTCAGAGTTGCTATGCGGGCATGGTGGAGGCGTCGCGGCGCACCGCCGAGATCCTCACCGAGTCCGACGTCCGCGCTTTGGAAAACCGCAGTGCTCTGGCGGACCCGAGCCAGGAACTCGCGCACGAGCAGATCATGGAAGCGTCCAACGTTCTTCGCCGCCGCATTCCCGAACACAAAGTCAAACCGCTCGCGACTCGCCAGGAAGTGCCTACGCGCGTCCTCGACGAAGACACTTACCCCGTCGGCGGCTTCGCCTCGATCTCGAACCGCGGCAGCATCGAGAGCCTGCTCCATTCGCAATTGGCGTACATGGAGCCCAAGACTCGCCCCGACTTGTTCGATATCAAGTATCTTCGCGACGAACTGTATTACTACTCGCGCGACGAGAACCAATTCTTACGGCGGCGCCGTTCGTTTGTCTTTATTTGCTATCCCGATCTGTCTCAGGCCCGATTCCAAGACCCGGACATCGCCGACCGCGAATTGCGCTACCAGCGAATCATTCTCCTCACCGGATTGATTCACGCCGCCGTGCAGCGCCTGGTGCAATGGCTAAGCCAAGACGCGCTGCAGTTCGAATTCGTTTTTCCGCATGAGGAAGGCGCGTTTCCGCTGCGGCTCGAATACGAACTCCTGGAAATGCTCTTTCGCGAGCAGATCGAGAATAAGACCGTGGCGCTGCATCCATCGCACGACCATTTGCCGGGCGCTCCCCGTGCGCAAATCAACGAGATTGTCCGGCCCGGCGAAGAGAACAAGCTCAACCGGACCTGCAGCGAGAACCAGGCGATCGAATTGTGCCGCGAACGCTCAAAGCGAAGCTTGTGTCATTGCCTCACGATGTCGATGCAAGACCACCCGCTCGCGATCGACGACACGGTGGTGACCCGGTTGATGCTCAATGCGGCCAGCCCGACATTAGCGCACGCCGCGGTCACGGACCCCGAAGTAATGGAGGAATGGCACGAAGCGCTAGAGCGATTGCTGCAAATCTGCGTCTGATCTAAGACACAGACCTGCAGAAAACCGGGAAATGAGGAACCGAGAACCGAGAATGAAAAATGAAGCGATTCTTTATTCTTGGTTTTCGGTTCCTCATTTCCCGGTTTTTCTGGGTTATTTTAAGTGTTTCTGCCGCAATTCCCGCAATGGTTTCATCGCGGGTTTGATTTGGCCCGCGGCGTCCAGAAGACCACAGTGCGGGAAACGATGCGGCGAGTCGTCGCCGAGATGCGCCCAGTAGACGGCGTTGACATAGGGCTTGCTGAGCGCCATGCCGACAAACTTCCTTGCCCAATCGGACTGAAACTCGGGCGTGAAGCCGCCATGCCAGTGACCGCCGTCCACGGTCAATCCGTCCTCGGCCAGCGGGTCGTAGCCGGATGCCGAGGGCACGGCGATCGTGATTTGCAACGGTGTGCTGAGCACGGCGAACGAATCGAGCAGCCTGGAGAATTCGAGCAGATCGCGGCAGTAGCTGCCGCGCTTCGATACTCCCATAACCACTTCAATGTCCAGAGCCTTCATGCGCAAACCCGTGCGCAAGAGCGTGTCGAGAAACACCAACGGCGTGTAGGTGTGTTCCTCGCGGGCCATGTAGTCGGCCCAGGGTTGCACTACGCCGAAGCTAATGTCGAGTTCGGGCGCCATTTGCAGTGCGGATTCCGCCAACCGGGCCGTCAACCAAAGCATGTCGTCCTCGCTGAGGCCGAGGACGCCGGAGACATTGCAAGCGGATGCAAGGAACCAGTGGCTCAGGCGGCGGCGGTAGCGGGCGATGACGGTTTCGACGTAATCGCACATGAAATTGGCGATGTTCGACAAATCGCCTTTCCAAGCCGACAGCCAATCCGGCAAACCCGAGGGGGAAAAATCGATGAGCGGCCCCGCGCCGATCGGCATCTGGCTGGCCTCGGCCCAGTCCAGCACTTTGTCGACGTCGTCCCAGTTGTAGCGGGTTTCGGTCGCCTCGATTTCGCGCCAGCCCAGCGACAGGCGCAGTGAATTGAACGAGGCGGTCAACTCGCCGGTTGATTGGGGCAGCCGATTCAGTTGGCA
>JBGQCZ010000628.1:0-3797 GCA_041495645.1 Gemmataceae bacterium
GTAGTCGCAGGCTTTAGCCTGCGCGGGGGGAGCTGACGCGCCTCCCACGCAGGCTAAAGCCCGCGGCTACTGACTACTGACCGCTGACTACTGACCACTTTTGCTCTCTCTAGCGGAACACCTCGGGCACGAGGCGTCGGTTTTGTTCTCGCAAATACATCAGCACGTCGCGGGCGGACTCGAGCCGCGCCGCTTCGTGGGCCACCCGTTTGGCATCGGTCAGCGCGACCGAGCGGATGACCGTCTTGATCTCGGGAATGTGCTGCGGGGTCAGGCTCAATTGCCGAAACCCCATTCCCACCAACAGCAGCGTGAAGAGCGGATCGCCGCTCATCTCGCCGCAGATGTTCACCTGAATTTCCCGGTCTTCGGCGGCTTGAATCACCTGTCGGATCAAGCGGAGGACCGCGGGGTCGGCGGGGCTGTAAAGCCCGGCCATGTGTTCGTTCGTGCGATCGGCGGCCAGCGTATACTGAACCAGATCATTGGTGCCGATCGAAAAGAAGTCCAATTCGCGGGCCAAATGGTCGGCCATAATGGCAGCCGACGGGACCTCAATCATCGTGCCTACCGGAATACGTGGGTTGAAAGCCACTCCGGCATCGAGCAAGTCTTCGCACACCTCATTCAGCAGCAGCTTGCACTGGCGGATTTCCGCCAGGGTGCTGATCATGGGAAACATGATCCGCACATCGCCGAGGGCACTGGCCCTTAGAATCGCACGCAATTGCGTTTTGAACAAGGTCAAGTTGCGCAAACACAAGCGGATGCTGCGAACCCCGAGAAACGGATTGCGCTCGGGCTGCACGTTCCACGAGGCCATGCTGAACTTGTCGGCGCCCAGGTCCAGCGTCCGAATCACCACGGGCCGATCGGGCGGCAATGACTTCAGCACCCGTGAATAAGCTTGGTAATGTTCCTCCTCAGTGGGGTCTTCATCCTTGCCCAGGTACAGGAACTCGGTGCGGTATAAGCCGACGCCTTCGGCGCCGCGTTCGCGGCAGTGTTCCGCCTCGGATGGAAACTCGATATTGCCCAGCAAACAAACCCGGTGGCCGTCCACTGTCACCGCCGGCTGGTCGCGCAGCTCATTGCGCTTGGATTCCAGCCTGCGGAAATTATTACGGATGGCTTCGTATTTTTCCAGGGTCTCGTCATCCGGATCGAGGATGACGTTGCCTTCGTGCCCGTCGACGATCACGCGGCAGCCGTCCTTGGCGTCGTCCAAAAATGGGCCGACGCCGACCACAGCGGGAATCTCGAGCGCTCCGGCAATGATCGCCGTATGGCTGGCTTTTCCGCCGCTTTCGGTGACGAGGGCGTGCACGCGCTGCGGATCCATCCCCGCCGTTTCGCTCGGCGACAAGTCGGTGGCGAGCACGATCAACGGACCGGGCCGGCACTTCAGCAATTCCCGGCGCTGGCCCATCAGGTGCCGCAGCACGCGGTTTTCGATGTCGAACAGATCGGCGGAGCGGCTGCCAAAGCGGCTGTCGCGGCCCAATGCGGCAAGTGCCTGGGCGATGCGGCCAAGCACCAGACTCACGGCATACTCGGCGGAATAAAGCTGGTCGCGAATCAGCAGATCGGCCTCGCGGGCCACCACCGGCCCTTCGAGAAGTTGCGCGTGCGCGCCGAGAATATCGCCGATCGGACGGCCGATTTTGTCCGAAATGGCTTGCTGGCTTTCGCGGGCCTCCTTGGCCGCCGCCGCCAGCGCTTCCCGCAGCCGATTCGCTTCGGCCTCGGCCTGGTCGGGAGCAATGTGCCGCAACGGAATGCGTTGGCCTTCGGCGTCCATCACGATCGCCGTGCCGATGGCCACGCCATCAGAAACCGGTATTCCGCTAAGAACTCTCATGACCTGCGGAGCTTGCCGTCGTCCTTTCGCTCAAGTTCATCAACCGTCAAGGCAGAATGTCGCTGACCCGAATTCGCCCCACTTCGCGGCCGTCGATCACCACCGGCACTTCGTCGTTCGGACTGAAGTCCTGGCGATGCCCATAACTGGGTTTCGCGGCGGGCCCAAATGGCAGCGTGTAAACTTCAATCTGGTTGTCCACAAGATTCACGATCCAATAGACCGGCAACTTCGCCTCGGCGTACATTCTCAGCTTCTCGCCGCGATCCTGGCTTAACGAACGGTTGGAGACTTCGGCTACAAGCAGGACCACTGACGCTTCCGGATGGCGATCCTTGAATTGTTCGGGATTGCCGCGAACCATGCGCCCATCCGGCTCGGGTTCGCTTTCGACCAGCGTGATCGGTTCCTGAGAATCCACTAGGCAGCCTGCCAGATTGAGTCGTTCTAGAGCAACACGGAGCTTGCGCGTGGCCGCGCTGTGAGATGGGTTCTTGGGCATTTTCGGCACCAACCATCCGCTGATGAGTTCGACTCGATCGTCGGTCGTAAGGATTCCCTTGTCGATCATCTGGTGGTATTGATCAACGCTTAGTTGGTAGATCGGCATGGTAGGTACAGGTGGAGCCGCTTTTGGGACTCGGGTCGGGGGCAAGGCAATTGCAGACATAAAACACCACCTGTCGCGTGTTAACTAACCCTTCGGCGGAACTATCGGCGGTTCGTCCTCGAACACCACCGCGAGTTGTTCGGTCAAGGCGTCCAGAATTTCGGCGGCGTCCGGTCCGTCCACTTCGAGCGTCAAGCTGGTTCCCTTTTCGGCGGCCAACAGCAGCAGGGCGGGCCAGAATTTGCCGTCCACCGTCTGCTCCTCGCGAGTCACCGTCACCTTGGCCGTGTAGCGCTGGGCCAACTCGGCAAATGCGGCCGCGGGGCGAATGTGCAGCCCTTGCGGGTTGGTGATCGTCACGACCCGTCGTACAGGACCATTCATCGTTGGCACGCCCTTCGACATCACGACTCGCTCCCCCGCACCTCCTCAGTGCCTTACTTATGCAACAACTGCCACACTTCTTCCTGGGATTTGGCCTGTCGCAATTCCTCGACAAACTTATCGTTCCGCATGCTACGAACGACATTTTCCAACGCCCGCAGGTGATCGCCCGGCCGGTCCTGCGGTGAAATGAGCAACACCAGAACGTTGACGCGCTGGCTATCGATGCTCTCGAACTCCACGCCGGCATTGGACAAGGCCACGGTGCCGATCAGCTTGCCGGCGCCCGCGTGTTTGGCGTGCGGGATGGCGATGTTGCGGCCGATGCCCGTCGAGCCAAGCTGCTCGCGCCGCATGATCGCCGAGACGATCTCGTCCGCCGAGCATTCGGCGAACTGGCCGGCCTTCTGCAGCGCGAGCACCATCTCGCGAATGACGCCTTCCTTGGTCGTGGCCTGCAGGTCCGGCACGATCGCATCGTGAACGACGAACTCGGACATGCGACACATGACAAAACCTCGTGGGCTTATTCTTTGCCGTCTTCCAGGGGCGGGGTCCCGGCGACTTTGCCGGTCGGCTGATCGCGGCGGTGGTCCTCGAGCTTTTCCTTGTAGCGATGTATCTGATGCACGATCTTATCGTAGGCCAATTCGAGCGCCGCCAACAGTTCTACATGGCCCTCGCGGGACACGAACTCGTGCTTGTGCTCGGCCTTGGCCAAAAACTCCACCTCTTTGCGGGCCGGGTCCTTCAAATCCACCGTCGCTTCGATCATGGTAATCCGGTCGAAGAAGTGCAGCAACTTCTCGGCCTTTTCGCGAATCTGTCGTTGGTGATCTTCGCTCAAATGCCCGTGCCGAACCGAAATCTTGACTTGCACTAAATCCGCTCCTTCCATCGCGGTCCGCGGGTGAGCCGCGGGGTCGGGAGGGTAACAATCGA
>JBGQCZ010000629.1:0-3793 GCA_041495645.1 Gemmataceae bacterium
AATCGCTGGGACAGGGCATTACCGAAAGAAGCCGTCGTGGACGAATTCACGTTCGACCTGCCGTTGACCGATCCGCGTCATCCGTTTCATGTCCACCACATGGAAATGGCGTTGGAAGAAGCCGGGATCGCGCAGGACGCGGACGAAGTTCCGGTCGGCGCCGTCATCGTGCACCGGCAACGCGGCGTTATTGCCCGGGCCCACAACCAGCGCGAGCAGTTGAAGGACCCGACGGCGCACGCGGAGATGATCGCGATCACGCAGGCGGCCGAGGCGATGGGGTCGTGGCGCTTGGAGGATTGCATTCTGTACGCGACCTTGGAGCCGTGCCCGATGTGTACGGGGGCGGTGGTGCAAGCGAGGCTGCCGTTCGTGGTTTATGGAGCGACCGACCCGAAGGCGGGGGCCTGCGATACGCTATACCGCATCGCCTCCGATCCGCGGCTGAATCACCGCGCGGTGATCCTGGCCGGAGTGCTGGCCGACCGCTGCGGGGCCATCCTGACCGATTTTTTCGGGTCAAAGCGCCAACTCGGAAAGAAATGAGCGACCGGCAAGCTCGACCGGGTGTCGGCGGCGGTCTTGGATGTTCAGATGGGATTTGGTGAAAAAAGCTTTCCTGCATCGACGCCGGTGGTACACTGGAATGATCCGAGATAGACACCGAAGGGGACGATCATGCGATCCTGGTTGGCAATAACGATTACGTTGGCGGCGGCAGGTGTTTCGCTGGCCCAAGGCCCGTCGCGGGTGTACGCCCAGGCGCGGACGCCGGACAAGAAAGACCTCGATCGCGCCGGCGTCAAGATGGCCTGGTCGCTCACCTTGCCGATGGACGGCCGCCGCGACGGACTGGCCAAGATCCAACTGATACCGATCACGATCCCCAGCGGCGCCGCGACGCGCGACCTGGTGCTGCTGGTCGTGCAAATGCAAAGCGGCACACTGGCGCTCTACGACGGGGAGACCGGCCAGAAGTTCTGGTCGGTGCAGCCGGGCAACCCGTATCCGCCGGCGGTCCACGATGTGGCCGTGGATTTCGACACCGTCGTGGTGATTCGCGGACAGCAGATGTACGGCTACGATCTGTTCGAGATGGACGAGAAGAAAAAGCCGACGGGGCTCAAGCGCGACGCGAAGCAGCGCTGGTCGATGCGTCTGCCGAACATGCCGACGACCGGTCCGGCGTCGAACGGACCGCGAATCGTCGTGTGCATGAACGGCAATCTTCTGGTTGGTTACGAATACGGCTACACCCCGCCGTGGAAGACGCGGATCACCTACAACGAACCGTACAAAGTGAACCGCGGCGTTTACGAGGACTACACCAAGTGGACAACTCCGGACCCGAAAATAAGCGTTACCCCGAGCATGACCATGGCGTTGTCCATGTTCGGACCGAATTTCGGCATTCAAACGGACGTGCGCGAACCGGCGCCGCCCTCTCCGTCGCTTTCGGTCGTGGCCAACCTCACCCGGCCGAATGAATTGAATAGCAACAGCGACATGAGTTCGACTCCGTCTCTCAACGCGGTCGATAAGATCTCCCGGCTGTCCGAGTATAGCCAGAAGGACGCGCCGCCGCCAAAAATGGAGGAGCGCTGGTCGGACTCCCTGCCTTTCCGGGTCTTTCAAACACCTTACGTGTTCCAGGCCGTCGTGATGGATCCCAACTCACCCGCCAAGGGACAAGTCGAAACGCGCATGATCGTGGTCGGCTCCGAACGCGACTTACGGGCTCAAGGATTCAACGGCGTGAAGTATGCCGAAGTGGGCCACGACATCATGCGCTCGAACATTTCGGCGCCGGTTGCACAATTGGACGCGAGTTTCTTCGTGCCCACCTTTGACGGGACCATTTATGCCTTCCGGGCCGATCGCGGATTGGTCCTGTGGACATCCAACATTCAGGGCGTACCCGCGACGAAACCCGCGGCGGTGACGCCCGACGTGTTCGTGACCACGACCGAAGGCCGAATGTTCCGGCTCAACATCGACGACGGCAGCCCGCCGAAGCCGAGCGACGGTCTGTTCGGTCAAGACGGCGGCTATTCCGCCGTCATCGTCAAGCAATTCCTCGCCGCCAGCGAGCGCACCGTGTTCGCGATCGACCCGATTTCGCAATTGCTCGTCATGGACCGCAAGCGCGGCACGATCCGCGGACGCGTCGACATGGCCGGATACACGTTTACTTATTTGAACGACGTGACCGACCGCGTCTTGTTGGGCTCCAACGACGGCAAGTTAATCTGTCTGCATGACCCGGCCCAGGCCGCGCAAAAGTTGTACCACCCCAGCATTCACCGGCGGTTTGCCCAATACGGGGCCGCCGTCGAGAAACCCATGGATGCTGGAAAATAGCTCGCGGTGCTCTTCCGCGACCAGCCGCCGGCGCATTTCCAGGGTGACTCGATGCGATGGCGGTTTCTCATCACACTGGCATGGCTGCTGTTGTTGGGCCCGCCGCTCGCGGCGCTGATCGTGGAATCGGCTGGGCATCCCGAGGCCTGGAAGGCGTGGGCGGAAACCGGACGGCTGCTCGAGCTCGTTCGCAATACCGTCCTCTTGGTGTCGGGCACGCTGGCCTTGGCACTTCCCGTCGGAACGATCGCCGCCCTGTTGATCTACCGCTGCGATCTTCCGGGACGCATGTTCGTCCGCCGGTCAATCGTTCTGATCCTGTTCATTCCGCTGCCCTTGCTGGTATCCGCATGGCAAGCCGGCCTCGGCAGCGGCGGGTGGCTCGCACTGGGCGCCTGGCAGACATCCTCACCAAATGAATCGCTTGGCGACATACCGTGGAAACCGTGGGCAAGCGGGTTGCCCGCGGCGATTTGGGTCCACGCGCTCGCCTCGCTGCCTTGGGTTATCTGGCTGGCGGGCCAAGGCGTGCGCTGGGTGGAACCGCATCTCGAGGAAGACGCCCTCACCAACTCCGGAACGTGGTCCGTTGTTCGCCACGTGACAATTCCGCGTGCCTTGCCGGCCATCGGCGCCGCAGCACTTTGGGTCGTCATTCAAACCGCTGCGGAAATAACCGTCACCGACATGATGCAGGTGAGGACGTTCGCCGAGGAAGTCTACACGCAATTCGCCCGGCCCGATCCGGCGCCCAATGCGGATTCGCGCGACGTCTTGGCGCGAGCCATCGCGCTTTCCATTCCTCCGGCGCTGTTGACGGCGTTGTTTGTCGGGTTGGTTCTGCCGCGCTGGCAACGGAGATTCCCGCCGTTGGCGACGACACCTCATAGCGGAGTCACATTTCGGCTTGGCCCGTGGCGTTGGGCAGCCGGGAGCGGGATCGGCGGATTGTTGCTGCTGATGCTCGGCGTGCCCGTCGGCAGCCTGATCTGGCGAACCGGCTCTGTTCCGCCCAATGATTCCTGGTCGCTTGGCGTCATGATTGCACAGTTTTCGCGCGCCTTCGAGGTCCAATGGGCACGAATGGCGTGGAGCATCGCCATGGCTCTTTCGACGGGCATCGACACGACGGCGTTGGCTCTGCTTGGCTGCTGGATCGCGCGCGATCGGAAATGGGTGCGCGTCGCTATGATGATCGCCCTGATTTTGGTTTGGACGCTTCCCGGTCCGATCATCGGCATCGGCCTCAAAGAAGCGATCAACGGACTGATGGAAATTGAAGATGCACTATCGGGCGGGCGAACGGGTGTTGCTCGGCGATTGCTTTACGACGGGCCGTCGCCGCTGCCGGTGAAGTGGGCCACGGCGATTCGATTTCTTCCATTTGCCGCAGCGCTGCTTTGGCCGGTGATGCGCTTGATCCCGAGCGATC
>JBGQCZ010000630.1:0-3791 GCA_041495645.1 Gemmataceae bacterium
AATGACTGCGGACACCCTGCGCAAATACATGAGCGACGACAATCCGGAATTGCGAAGCGCCGCCTGCTGGGGTGCCGCTAACTCCGATGAAAGTAAGTCGCTCATCGCCGATTTGATCAAGGCGCTTGAAGACGACGAAGACATAGTTTGGGCCAAGGCGCGATTGTCGCTCAAACATATCTCTGGGAAGAACTTCGGGCCAAAGGACGGCGATTCGCCGGCCAAGCGAAAAGAAGCGGCCGCCCTTTGGCTTGCCTGGTGGAAAACCCAGCCAGCAAAATGACCCCGGTCGGATGCGGTTGCGTCTAGAAACTTCGGCCCTGCCAGTGGGTTTAATCCCCGGTAGGGCCGTTTTTTGTTTGCCTTGAGGGTTGCTTGATGAATCGCATTCTACAAGTTTGTTTTGCACTGTTCGCATTTGTGCCCGGAGCAATTGCCCAAGACCCGAAGAAACCGGACAAGCCACAAGACAACAAACCCGACCGGCCAACTCCTCCTGCAGGCATGTCGGCCGAGGCCATTGTCAATTCAATCCTCGAGCGAATGGACGCGAACAAGGACGGCAAGATCAGTAAGGCAGAAGCAAAGAACCGCATTGCCGATGCCTTTGACATGGCCGACACGAACAAGGACGGATTCCTGGACCGAAAGGAATTGCTGGCACTGGCTCAACGGTTTGGGCCGATGCCGCCGCCCGGAAGGCCGGGAATGCCCGGCGGCTTTCGGCCCGGTCAGTTCGGCCCCCGCCCGGACCCGCTCGATTTCGACGCGCTCGACAAGAATGCCGACGGTAGGCTGACCCGCGACGAACTCCGGGCAACTCGCTTCATCGACAACTTTGACGCCATCGACAAAAACAAGGACGGCAAGATCGACCCCTACGTATGGGCCGCGTATCACAACATCAAGAAGTGATTCATGGTGCATGAGGGCCCGACATGCGAACGCTGTTCATCTGCCTGTCAATGTGTGGGGTGGCACTTCCGGGATGTGAACGCCTCAGGACGAAGCCATCGTCGTCGCCAGCGTCTGCCCGAACAAGCGAGCCGCCCAAAACACCTTCGCCGACTCGGCCGCCATTAGTCGCGCCGGCATCGTCCGATTCCGCCAAGCAACCCGGCGCACCAGCGACGGAACCAAGGTCTTCGCGCGGCACGCTTACGGTCCGGGTTTATGACACGCCGTTGGAATTGCAACTCGACGCCTTAACGGTGTGCGGCGGCGAGTTCAAGCTCGCAGGCTTCGGGGTTCGTTATGTGGGCCAGATGAGCCAGAATTGGCGCAGCCAATTTCAACGACATGTGGCTCTTCAAAAACGCAGTGTGCAATTTGGCGAATCCGAGATGGAGTTGCCGATGATCGGCACGGTCAAAGTGCTTTCCGGACAACTCATTATCGACGAGGTCGTCAATGAAAACCCTTCGCGCGTGAAGGGTCGAATCGCCTTCACATTACCGGGCCCCGACGGCCCTTCCAGTTTCAACGGGACGTTCGAGGTTGGAATCGTAGCGAAGTGAACCTCGCTCAATCGACCACCCACTCGATCAGATGCGCTTCGGTGCGATCGGGCGTTTCCCATCGATCCAAGAGGCGCTCGATGACGGAGACCGGGACACGATTGCGGCGATGGCGGTTTTGATAGAACAAGCGATCGGATGATACTTCACGATAGACAATGCGAATGCGTGCGTGATATTCGGCGAAGAGCCGAATACACTCGTGGCGAACCTGCCGGGTCAAGTTGGTTGCGTTCCAAACGAACGACTGACCCCCTCGGAGATGTTCGCGCGCCATTTCACGGGCGCGGTTCAACACTTCCCCCTGAGTCTCATTCGGCGCAACGCCCAAACTCGTGCGAATCGCATCGAGCGACACCATTGGCCACGCCTTCAGGTGATGTTGAATCCAGTAGTCCTTGCCGGACGCCGGCAAACCCGACATCAACACCACTTCACACGCGAATTGTTCGTCGGCACGATTTTCCGGATGCCGATTCAGGTCGCGGAAGAACATGAACCGATGGTGATCAGTTGGGAATGGAAACGACTTGCTGAAGCAACCTTGTTCGCGACAAATCTCCGAAAAAAGGGCGATGTTGCCAAGGAGCTTTTGGGGATCGGGGCAAATGCGCCCGCGTGCGTCGGCTTCCGACAAGATTGCGAGGTGATCGCAACGGGCCGTCTGGCTGACTTCGATCGCCAATCGCCGCGGTTCGTCGCGTTCGGCCAAATACAACGGTACGAGATGATGCCGAACCAAGGCACTGATCTGCTCGCGGGCCGTAAAGGGCATGTTCATCCGCCACAGGATTCGCCGCGCCATGATTGCGCCGCGCCAGGAATGGCCCCGCGAGGAAATTCGCCCATCCGCTTCGGTCCGCAGGCATGCCGGTTTCGCCACGTCGTGCAGCAACGCAGCGCTAAAGAGAATCCTCCGCTCCGAATCGGGTAACGCCTGCCACGCCTCCAACCCGGCCATGGCCTCGCACACCATCTTTACGTGCGTCCACACATCGCCTTCGGCGTGCCGGGCCGGGTCTTGCGGGCAGCCGCGTAAGTTGCGAACCCAGGGAAATGTGGCGTCGAGCGTTTCCCAATCAACCCGCCAATCCGGCGGCCGAGGGCATGGGGGAAACGGATCGAACACGATTTTCCTCCATCGGTCGGCGCTTCAGATCGCGCCGATATTCAGCCGCTTGCCACGATGGTCGGGTACGGATCGGACAGGACGGCAGTATTGCCGAACCCGATCGCGGCGTGGAAAGAGTCCGCGTTTTCGGTCTCGCGCCATCCAGCCGACCTCTCTGCTTCCACTCTAATGTACAGCCCCGCCATCGTTTCGGAAGGCCCAGAATCTCGACGCGCGACGAACAGCCGCATCGTCAAAACACTAATACATGTTTGTGCGAGAACAATTGATCTGATTGGTGAACGATGCATACAAACGCGACGCCGATGAAGCACGGCGGCGTCGCGTCACCGTGCGATGCAAGCCAGCCTAGACACTCAACCGACGTGAACGAATTCGAACAGGTCCGCCAACGGCATGCGCAGCGCCAAACTGATCTTGTAAAGCGTCTCAACTGAGGCCGCACTCTTTCCCAACTCGATCTGTGACAGGAAGGCCGTGCCTTTGCCGCTTCGTCGCGATAGTTCAGCCAGTGTGATGTTGATCGCTTTACGCCGTTCGCGCACGGCCGCCCCGACTGCCTCGCGCAACGCTTGTTCCGTCATCCGCAGCAACCCCTTCTCGTGCAGGCATTTCATGACGGTATGACGCAGCTGGGCCAACGGAAATGGCTTGGTAATGTAGTCGTGCACACGAGCACGAATTGCACTCTGGGCGCCTTCGATCGTCGGGAAACCCGTGATCATGATGATCGCAGCGTCCGGCTGGAATTCATGCAACCAAGCAAGCACTTCCTCGGGCTGCAGTCCCGGCAATACATAGTCCAGCACCACCAATTGAAAGGCATCGCGCTGCTTGATGACCGCCTCGATCGACTTTGCCTCGCGCGCCGTCCAAATATGGAAATCCTTGTGGGAAAGGGCCTCTTTCAGCATCTGACAAATCAGGTCGTCGTCGTCGGCAATCAGAATCCGCAGCGTTCTCGTGCATTCCATTTGTTCCAATCCAAGATCGGTCAATGGGGTTGGAGTCCATTCCGGCGCCGCTTCCAGCGCCTCGTCGCTTTCCGGCGCGGCGACCGGCTCCGACACGCTCGGTTCGGGTTTCCTGTCAGGTTCGTCGATCACGACTGGCTCGGACACGATTCACCTCCAGTCACAAGA
>JBGQCZ010000631.1:0-3778 GCA_041495645.1 Gemmataceae bacterium
CGGCCTCGGTTTGCTGTCGCTGGATGAACTCGACGAAGTGGAGATGTGGCGAAAGGCGGCGGAGCAAGTGCGGCGTCCGGGCCTCTCATCCGACCTGTTTCGTACGGGCGTCATTCGCCATTTGATCGACTGGCAGGTGCGCGACATGGTCGCTCACACGTTGGAGCGCCTTCGCAAACAGCGCATTCAAACGGTGGAGGACGTTCGCCGGGCACCGGTGTTGCTGGTGGAATGCGGCCCGGAAATGGCCCCGTTGAAGGCGGATTTGGAGCGTTTTCTGCACGAGCGCGTCTACCGTCACTCCCGCGTGATGCGCATGAAGCACAAAGGCAGCCGGATCATCCGGGCCTTGTTCGATGAATTCTGCCAGCATCTCGAGCTGCTGCCCGGCCGTTTTGCTCGCCGCCGCGACGGCGATCCGCTGCCGCGCGTGGTCGGCGACTACATTGCCGGCATGACCGACCGATTCGCGCAGCAGGAATACCTGCGTCTTTTCCAACCGCTTCCGGAAGTGTAAGATACCACCCGTCATTCCGGTCGTTTCATCCCTCCTGACCCAGTGCCAGCGGTTCCGACCGGCTTAGGCTGGCCGCGGTCGAATCATTCCGGAGTTTCTCTCATGATCATGTGGATCCTGCGTGGTTTTTTTGGCGCGATGATTATCAGCGTCGCCTACCTCGCCTTCAAGTATTTCGTGCGCAGCCCCAACGAGGACTTCACGGGCGGCATTTTCGCGTTCTTCGGCGTGCTGGCTTTGGGCTCGCTTGTGGTCGCCACCGACGTGCTGGTCCGCAATAAACAGATCACAACCCTGTCGGCGATTTATGCCGGCCTGTTATTGGGGTTGCTGCTGGGCGGGTTGTTCTCTTACGCCCTGATGCCGTTTTTCAGCGACGACATGAGGAGTCCACCGCTCATTGTGCGCGGCCTTTCGGTCCTCATAACCGTTATTTTCTGCTATGTCGTTACATCCACGCTGCTGCAGACCAAGGATGAGTTTCGCTTCATCATCCCCTATGTGGAGTTTTCCAAACAACTCAAGGGAAACAAGCCGCTGGTGTTGGACACGAGCGTGATTATCGATGGGCGGATTGCCGATATCTGCGATACGCGGATCATCGACAACAAGATGATCGTGCCGCGCTTCGTGCTGCAGGAGCTTCAAGGCATCGCCGACAGTTCCGACAAGCTGAAACGGAACCGCGGCCGCCGCGGTCTCGACGTGCTCAAGCGGATGCAGAGCAACCCCAAGGTGGAGTTGCAGATTCACGAGGCGAACATCCCCGAACTGCGCGACGTGCAGCGGGTGGACGAACGGCTGGTCGTGTTCGCCAAAGCGATGTCGGCCCGGGTGGTGACGAACGACTTCAATCTGAACAAGATCGCCCAGTTGCAGGGCGTGGACGTCATCAACCTGAACGAAGTGGCCAACGCGCTCAAGACCGTCGCCCTGCCGGGTGAAAACCTGGTGGTGAAGCTGGTCAAGGCCGGCGATCAGATCGGCCAGGGCATCGGCTACCTCGACGATGGCACGATGGTGGTCGTGGAAGGCGGGCGCGGAAATATCGGCCAGGAAGTGATTCTGGTCGTGACCAGCGTGCTGCAAACCCCGGCCGGCCGGATGATTTTCGGCCGCCTGGACAATCCCGCTCGCTCCGGGGGGGGCAGCTCGGCCGAGATGCCGAAGTACAAGGATCCCCCCGCTACCTAACCATCTCCAGTTCGCGCTTGCGAACGGGAAGTGGAGTGTCCCGATGCTCGCGCGAACCGCACAGTTGCTCGCCTTACTTTTGCTCCTGGTTTCGACCGCAATGGTGCGCGCCCAAGCGCCCGAGTTGCCCCCTGTCGGCGGCGGCGGCGGATCGTCGCCTCCTCCACCGCCGTTGCCGCCCTTCTCCGCGCCGGGAACATCGACGCCGACCACGCGTCCACCCGCAGGCGGTTCCGACCTCGAACTCATCGAACGCGTGCTCGAAACACGCAAACAATACGCCAATTCCCTGCGCGATCTTTACGATTACTACCGCCGCGTGGGCGACACCAAGCGCGCCCAGATGGCCGAAGACGAATTGAAACAGTACCACCGCATGAACCATCCGCCCTATCGGCTCGAACTCGACGTGCCCAACCCCAAGCTGCAGGCGCTTTACAACCAGCCGGAAGCCAACGACATGTACCGCCGGGCGATGAGCTACAAGGATCGCGGGATCGGTTCCGACTTCACGGACAATCAAAAACGCGCCGAACTTCTGCTGCAAGACTTGCTGACCAAGTATCCGCAAAGCAACAAGATCGGCGATGCCGCCTACATGCTCGGCGATATTTATGAAGGCCGGGTCTTTCGCCAATACGAGCGGGCCGCCGCGTATTACGAGCGCTGCTTCCAGTGGAACCCCAACACCCAGTTCGACGCCCGCCTGCGCGCCGCCAAACTCTACGACCGCGAACTCAAGGACCGTTCCCGGGCCATCGAACTCTATCGCCTGGTCATCGACTACGAAACCAGTCCCACCCGCCGCGACGAAGCCGCCCGCCGGTTGAAGGACCTCGGCGCTCGCTGATCGCGAAAACCCAAATTCCGACCCGGTAGCCGCGGGCTTTAGCCTGCATGGGAGCTCGTGCCGTGCAGCCGACGCTCCCGCGCAGGCTAAAGCCTGCGGCTACAGTCCAAGCCTTTTCGAGCCATGAATTCCTGCATTTGGGGAATACAAAATCAAGGATGAAGCAGCTTCGTTATCCGATTATCCTGTCGATAGTCGCGGCCGTCGTTACCCTCGCGCTCAAATTCACCGCCTGGTTTCTCACCGGCTCCGTCGGCTTGCTTTCCGACGCGATGGAGTCCGTGGTCAATCTCCTTGCCGCCACCACCGCTTATTTCTCGCTTCGCTATGCCTCACGCCCCGTGGATCGAACGCACACGTACGGTCACGAGAAAATCGAGTTCTTTTCCAGCGGTCTGGAAGGGACGCTGATTGTCATTGCGGCAATCGGAATCATTTACGCCGCCATTCAGCGTCTCATCACTCCCGTGGAGTTGGAGAAGCTCGGCGTTGGCGCATTTGTTTCCACGGTCGCGGCCGGCATCAATTTCGCCGTCGCACTTGTTCTGCTCCGCGTCGGCCGCAAGCACCATTCCATCGTCCTCGAAGCCGACGGACACCATTTGATGACCGATGTGCTGACTTCCGTTGGCGTGTTGTTCGGATTGGGCATGGTAGCGCTGACCAATCGATTCTGGCCCGATCCGCTCATCGCTATTGTCGTGGCATTCAACATCCTGTGGACCGGCTTCAGACTCATTCGCCGCTCGTTCAACGGCTTGATGGACCACGCCCTGACCGACGAGGAACAAGCTCAACTCCGCGCGGCAATTACGGAGCAGCTTGGGCCGGAAACGACTTTCCACGCGCTGCGAACGCGCCGCGGTGGAACCAGGCGCTTTGCCGATTGCCATTTGCTCGTGCCCGGCGATTGGACCGTGAAACGCGGGCACGACCTGGCGGAGAAGATCGAACGAGCCGTGCGCGAAAAAATGCCGGGCCTCGAACTGACGACACACATCGAGCCGATCGAAGCCAAGATCTCGTGGGAAGACAGCGAACTGCTCAGATTGGAACGAAACGAGTCTGTCTGAGTACAAGCCTGACGCGCCAGCCCCATATTCCGCACCCTTGTTGCTGAGGCTCGGGATTTGGCGGGTGGTTTTTCCTGCGTTACGATTCTACGCAGTCGATTGGTCTTAATGACTGCTAATTGTTTTTTTTCCAGTCCTTGCCTC
>JBGQCZ010000632.1:0-3777 GCA_041495645.1 Gemmataceae bacterium
CCAATAGCCCAAGGGGGGCACTTCGCTCAAACGAGGGTATGCATTGATGGTCGCCGACACGTCCCAAATTGGACCAAAGTCCTCCGTTACCTGCTTTTGAATCGCCGCGCTGACAGGCGTGAGTTGATCCAACGAAACCTTCGAGGTTTCGCTCACCAGGGCAAGATGAAGAGTGGCCACTGTTGTACCAGGGTAGTGAAAGAATGGCTCTTTGATCGGGTGCCAGTATATCCCGACCAAGTTCGAGTGCAATCGACCCGGAGAAGTTTCACCCGGCTTTCATGAGACGTGACTTAGTCATCGATGCCGGCGCCGAAGCCGGGACCGGGCGGTTGCGGCGCATCGGATGAGAACACGACTTGCACATCCGGCGGAGGCGGCGGCAGATCGAGCGGCTTCGCTTCTTCGCCTTCGACCACGTCGGCGGCCTTGGCGCTTTGGATTACCTGGTCGGTGCTGGTTGGGTCGACTTTGCGACAAGCCGCGGTGAGTTTCGCCTCAACGTCGCGCAGCCAGGCTTTCCATTCATCCTCGGTTGTGTCGGCCGGAGTCAATTCGCCAAACTCGGCACACAGCAGAATCAAGCGCAACAGGTGCCGGAAAATGATGCCTTCCTGCTTGGAAAGATCGCACTGCTTGACGTAAGTGTTGAACTCCCCGCCACGGCGTAGCAGTTCCGCGGCGGCCCACACCGATTGCACCGTCGCGTCGCCGACGTCCGGGTAGAGTGCTTCGAAATACATGAAAAGTTTTTCGGCGAGCGTGGGCGGCCGCTCTTCCCACGCGTCCTCCTCTTCTTCCTCTTCGCCAGGCAATTTGGGTGGCTTTACGGTGATCAAGCCACGCCGCACCAGTTCGTTTTCGAGACGCGTTGTCGTCAGCGGGCCAAGGGGCAGGTCGAACGGCACGCGCGTGAACTTTAACAGCGGCCGCGGCAGTTCCAGCACGCTCTCAAACGCCTGCAACCGCTCCTCGGGACTGGCGATCCCCAACTGGTCGATCAAATACGCGCCATAGAGCGGATGCACGCTACGAAAGACCAGGAGTCGATTGAGTTTCTCCGTCGGAATCGCTTGCTCGATCGGAGGTCGCAATTCGGAATTCGGAGCGGGAACTGCGGCGCCTGCGCCTTGTTCCACGATTTCCACCGAGGAGACTGGCGGTTCGGGAACCAAGCGAACGAAACCGCCCGCCGCCAAGGCGTGGAGCATTTGCTCCAACACTTTCTCTCCCGCAGCGATTCGCGGTTGATCCAGCAACCGCTTGCGAATGACCGTACGGACTTTGTCCACGTCCGGCGAAATCTTCAACAGGTAGGCGAGCAATCGCCAAGGAAGCGGGCCTTTACTGTAGAGCCGCGCCGGCGGCGATCCTTTGAGTTTCTCGAATTGACCAACAGTCCAGTAGGCGTTGTCCTCGCGCCGGGGCGGTTTCTTGCGCTTCAGGTCCTTCTTGGCCTTCAGCAGGCCGGGGTCTTTCGTTGTCTCGGGAATCGAGTCGAATTTCTCCTTCCAGCGCAGCAGGCGCACATCGTCTTCATGGGCCAAAACGTAGACGTGGCCTTCTTTATCAAACTGCGGGCGACCCGCCCGGCCGAAGATCTGGTGCAGCGTGCTCGGATCGATCAACTTTTGCTTGCCGAACGGACCTTTCAAAAGACTCGTGACGACCACGGAGCGGGCCGGCAGGTTGATGCCCGCCGCGAGCGTCTCGGTGCAAACCGCCACGCTCAAGAGTTTCTTTTCGAACAAGTCCTCGACCACGCGGCGGTATTTGCCCAGCACGCCGGCATGATGCACACCCACGCCGCGGAGCAGCATTTGCCGTAACTTCGGCCCGACTCCCTGCGTCCAGTCCAGCTTGTCGATCACCGCGTTGATCTGCCCGCGTTGCCCGCTCCACAGCAAATCCAGCCCCTTGAGCATCTCCGCCGTGCTCCAACATTCGTCGCGGTTGAAGCAGAACACCAGAGCCGGTGTCTTCCGCGTCGCCTCGTCGCCTTTGACCATGTCCAAAAGCAATTCGCTGAGAAACTGATTCGGCACCCAGTGATAGGTGAGCGGAACTTTCCGTTCCTTGCCCTCGACGAGCTCGACCTTGCGTTGATGGCAGCGTTCGAGCCACTGGATGAACTCATGCGCGTTTCCGACGGTCGCGGACAGGAGCAACAGGCGGATGTTTTTGGGCAGCATCGCCAGCGACAATTCCCAAACGATCCCGCGCTCTTGATCGCCGAAGTTGTGGAACTCGTCCATAACCACGGCGGATACGTCGTCGAAGTGAAACTCCTCCTGATGCAACAGCCGATTCAAGAGGATCTCCGCGACAACCACCAGGACTTTGGCGTCCGGGTTGACTTTGCGATTGCCGGTGACGAGGCCGATGTCGTCGCGGCTAAAACCCCACTTCGCGGCCGCGGCCTGCATTTCGTGGAATTTCTGCTCGGTCAGCGCGATGAGCGGAGTCGTGTAATAGGCGCGGGTGCCGGTGTGCAGCGCTTCGAAGAGAGCGGCCTGGGCGATCAGCGTCTTACCGGTGCCGGTGGGTGCGCAGACCATCACGCCCTGCTCGGCAGTGAACCAGGCCAGGAGCGCTTCCTCTTGCACCGGGTAAGGCGGATACGGAAGCTGCTCGAGGTAGCGATCGCAAAGCTCGGAGCGCGAAGGCATGGCTCGCTTGCGTCACCCGATGTAGTACGAGAAAGCCGTGAAGCGCAGCAGCGCTTCGTCCAGCGCCGGGCCGATCATTTTGCGAACTTCGATTGGGTCGGTGATCCGCTGGCCTTCCTTGTGGGCATTCAGCACGTTGGTGGTGACCATTTCCACGAGCATGTCCACGAGCTTGGCCCGGTCGTGGTTGCCGTCGAGATGGCGCAGGATCTGCCGTTCGAATTCGCCGAGGTTGCCCAGTTCGTGCTTGAGGTTGGTCGCGGTGCGCCCGGCCGACGCTTGCGCCCGGGCCAGGGGCGTGACCTGCGGCTTTTCGCTGGCCTTGTTCATGACGGGCACGGGAGTCTTGCGCAATTCAACGAGCCGGTCCACGAGCGACATGTAAAACTGCAAGAACATTCGGCCGATCAAAGCACGGTCTTTGCTTTTCAGCACTTCGTCGGGGGTCATGAGCGGGTTCAATCGCTTTCTCGCCCGGTCACACACTTCCTCGAACGGCAGGCTCGCCGGCCAGGCCTCCACCAATTCCATCATGACGTTCTTGCACAGTGGATCGGTAATTTGCACGTTGGCGGCGCCGATCGGCATCTTAAAGGTGACCTGCGCGTTGGATTTAATGTCCGGTTCCGGGTTTTCGGGCTTTAGGGCCGACGCCACGTGCAAGCCGACAAGCCGATCCGGCGTCAGAGCGTATTGCGGGGTTTGCGCCGGCAGGCACAGCAAGGTTTGGCGGAAGGTGCGGTTCCGCAAGAAGTCCATGTACTGTTCCATGTGAATGATGTCGTTGGCCAGGCGCTGCAGCGTCTCTTCGACCTCTTTCGGATAGTTGCCAGGCACCATTTGCCGGATCATCGATTCGCCAAGGAACTTCAGTCCGTGAGCCTGCGCCTTCTCGATGAACTGGAAAAAGTACACCGGCGCGTTGATTTCCTCCAAGTGCTCGTGATAGAGGTACCAGTCTTCGGAATTCTTGAGAAACTCGGTCTCAACCTTCAGCAGCACCGAATAGGGGTTGTCGGCGTTGGTGCCGACGGACTTGGCGATGAAGTCGAGCAAGGCACGGGCCTGGGCGATGCGCATCTGCGGTTCCTTGAAGCGCATGGCGTGG
>JBGQCZ010000633.1:0-3775 GCA_041495645.1 Gemmataceae bacterium
CCGAGTTGTTTTTGTAGTTTGGTTGGAGGTTTCCGTTCATGTCACGGAATGATGCATTAAAGGTCTGCCGCGGCAAGTGTGCCGCCGCGGGGCTATACGGGTCACATTGTCCGAGCGCCTCAGGTGCGCGCAAGTCTGTGGGAGGCCCGTCGTGATCGCTTCAAAGCTGACTTTTTGTGGATCGGTGGTTCAACAGCAAACCGAGCGCGCGTGCGAACGTGCGAGCGAGCGCGTAACCGCGTAAAGTTTTTGCGAGCATCGAGTGCGCGCGGCAACTACTGGCGGGGAGGGGAGTTACATCCAGCATTGGCGATCGGCGACGCCTGGCAAATGTGCGGCTTTGCACGGTTTCGAGACGCCGATTGGGCGCGGTTTCGCGGGCCGCAATCGACAGGCATTGTGGGGGGAGGGCGCCAAAAGGCGCCGGGGTTCGCCGGTGCCGCACGGATTCGTTGAAAGATCGGGCTCATTCCGACGAATCAAATCATAATCAAGGCCAACATTGCGGGTTGGACGGCGTCAGCTGTGGGCTCAAATGCGGCCACTGAGAAACCAACAGGTTTTTCCCGCGTTTCGAGCCAGGAAGATTCGGGAATTCGATTGCTTCAAAACACTCATACGGGTACTATCATTGAGTTAGGATTGACCGATTATGCCTATGCGGCTGCGGCCAGCCGACCTTTTCCTCAGGGGAGCCTGCCAATGTTGACGATTTGGGGCCGTCGCCAACCCCACTGCGACGGATTATCCCGGCGTAACTTTCTGCGAGTCGGCGCTTTTGGCGCCGGTCTCACGCTCGCGGACATGTTGCGCGTCCGAGCTACCGCGGCCGAATCCACCGCTCGCGCCGCCACGCCGTCTTCCACGCCAAAAGCCGCCATCATGATTTATCTGCCGGGCGGCCCGTCGCACATGGACATGTACGACCTCAAGCCGAACGCACCGAAAGAGTATCGCGGCGAATTCAATCCGATCGCCACGAATGTTTCCGGCGTGCAGATTTGTGAACACATGCCGCGTCAAGCCGCCATGTGGGACAAACTGGCCGTGATCCGCTCGGTCGTATCGGTCGAGGAACATTCCGATTCGCTGGTCATGACCGGCTACAGCGAAGCTCAGAATCGCAATGTCGGCCATCCGTCGTTCGGTTCTGTCATTTCGAAGCTGCGCAACAGCAGCGGTGACGTCACTCCGTTCGTTTCGCTGCGCGGAATGTCGATCGGCTGCGAGCCGGGATATCTGGGTGTGGCGCATCGGGCCTTTACTCCCGACGGCGTGGGCGTCCGCAATCTGCGGCTGAGCGACGGCGTTCATGTCAATCGCATGAACGATCGCAGGGACCTGCTCGGCAAACTCGACTCGGTCCAGCGCGAAGTCGACGCAAGCGGTGCCATGAAGGGTATGGACTCGTTCGCGACGCGGGCGTTCGACATGATCGCCAGCGGCACCGTCCGCAAGGCGCTCGATCTCAGCCGCGAAGAACCACGCGCGCGAGATCGCTACAAAGGCGTCGAACAGTTCCTCACGGCACGTCGGCTGGTCGAAGCCGGCGCCGGCTGCGTGACGCTTTCTTATGGCGGTTGGGACACGCACGGCGCAAACTTCAGAACCTTGAAAAAGCAACTTCCCGAACTAGATCGCGGCGTGGCCAGCTTGATTCAAGACCTGCACGATCGCGGGATGGATCAGGACGTGGTCACGGTGGTTTGGGGCGAATTCGGCCGCACCCCGCGCATTAACAACAGCGACGGCGGCGGCCGCGACCACTGGGGCCCGGTGATGTCGGCCATGATCGCCGGCGGCGGGCTGAAGATGGGCCAGGCCATTGGCAGCACCAACTCCCGCGGCGAAATCCCCAAGGACCGCCGCTACACCGTCCCGCAAGTGCTGTCCACCATCTACCACACGATGGGCATCGACCCGTCGCACACCTTCCCCAACGGCGCCGGCCGCCCGATGTACATCTTGGATGACCGGGCGCTGGTGAGCGAACTGGTGTAGAAGTTGAAACTTCGAAGCACACGAAAGGAGGGCAGAATTGTTTCTGCCTTCCTTTCTTTGTTTGGGTGTGCATTTCGAATGTCGGCGGATTTGTAGGAGACCCGAATACCAAAACGGAATCCCACGGATTGAATACCACGGATATCAGAATTGGTTTTCATCCGTGGTATTCAATCCGTGGGCATAGGATAGGATAGGGAAGGGAAGGTTGGCAAAATGCTCGACATTTGTATACAACCGTGATACGGAATCCTCCTTCTTCAGGGATCGTGCCATGTCTCAATCATGGTCGCTTGAACGGCTGCGGGCCGTGATTGCCGAGACCTGGGGTTTCCACGAGTTGCGGACGTTTCAGCAGGATGCGATGGCGGCGATTCTCGACCGGCGCGATTCGCTGGTCGTGCTGCCGACCGGCGGCGGAAAATCTCTTTGCTATCAGGCGCCGGCCGTCGTTCGCGGCGGCACCACGCTGGTCGTCTCGCCGCTGATCGCGCTGATGAAGGATCAGGTCGATAGCCTGCGGGCCGTGGGCGTGTCTGCTGGCCAGCTCGATTCCTCGCTTTCATCAACTGAACGCGCTGCATTTCTGAGCGAATTGCGCCAGGGCAAGATCCGGCTGGCATTCGTGACGCCCGAACGGCTGGTCGCAAGCGATTTTTATCGGCTCCTCAACGATATCGACGTTCACGCCATCGCCATCGATGAGGCCCATTGCATCAGCCATTGGGGCCACGATTTTCGCCAGGAGTATCGTCAACTGGCGCGCTTGCGCGAGTTCTTTCCCAAAGCCGGCGTGCACGCCTATACCGCCACGGCCACGGAACCAGTGCGCCGCGATATTGTCACCCAATTGAACCTGCGCGATCCGGTCCTGCTCGTCGGCAATTTCGATCGGCCCAATCTGACCTACCGCGTCTTGCGGCGTCGTCGTGACGTACATCGACAGGTCTTGGATGTGATTGAACGGCACCCCGACGAGGGTGGAATCGTCTATTGCCTGCGCCGCCGCGACGTAGACGATTTGGCCGCTGCGCTGCAGCAAAAGGGCGTATCGGCGCTGCCGTATCATGCGGGCTTGCCGCCCGACCTACGCCAGCAGGCGCAGGAGAAGTTCGTCAATGAAGAATGCGACGTGATCGTGGCCACGATTGCGTTCGGCATGGGCATCGATCGCTCGAATGTTCGCTATGTGTTGCATGCGGCGATGCCGAAATCGTTGGAGCACTACCAGCAGGAGACGGGCCGGGCGGGCCGTGACGGGCTCGAAGCCGAATGCGTGCTGTTCCACTCCGGCTCGGACGTGATCGCCTTCAAGAAAATGATCGCGAAGTCCGCCGGGGAGGCCGAAACACCCGTGGCCCCGGACTTTTTGTCTACGGCCTTTCGGCATCTCGACGACATGGATCGCTATTGCAAGAGCGCGATCTGCCGCCACCGGGCGCTCGTTCAGTATTTCGGGCAGAGGCTCGAAGCACCGAGTTGCCAGGCGTGCGACGTTTGCCTCGGCGACACCAACACCGAGCCGGTTCTCGACGCGCAAGTCGTGTCCCAGAAGATTCTCTCGTGCGTGGCGCGCGTGAAGGAGACATTCGGCATCAACTATGTTTCCTCGATCCTGCGCGGCGAGAATAGCGAGGACGTGAAGCGGCGCGCCCACGACAAGCTCTCGACTTTCGGCCTTCTGAAGGAATCGACGAAGACGGATCTGCGCGAGTGGATTCATCAACTCATCGGCCAGGGCGTGCTGGCGCGGGAGGGCGACGAGTATCCCATC
>JBGQCZ010000634.1:0-3768 GCA_041495645.1 Gemmataceae bacterium
CTTGCGCTTCAGGCTTGTGTATGCACGGCCATATAGAGTTGTCGCGGCGGCTCCTTCGCTGCGAATTGAATCATTCGTTCGGTGTCTCAACGGGCGGCAGGTCCCAGCCGAAAAACGATACGGTCAGGCTGAGCGGTTTGCCGTTGCGGGAGATGCTGAATTCGGCCCCACCAAGGACGAAGGCGCGGCGGAGTTGGCGGCGGGCGGTTTTGAGATCGCCGACGGCGTTGCCGTCGATGGCGACAATGACGTCGTCCGCTTCGAGCCCGGCTTTTTCGAGCGGGGAATCGGATTGCAGTTTGGCGACAACAATGCGGTCCTTCGACAGCGCCAGGGCGAGGCCGACGTCTTCCGGTTCGAAGAAGCGAAGGCCGTCGTCTCGCGGCGCCGGTTTCTCATCAACCAATTCGGCGGGTTGCTCGGGCGCCGGCAAGTCGTAGACGCGCCGGGGCGGCTCGCCCGGACGGTAGAGAAGGTCGTACTGCACCATTTCCTTGCCGCGGGCAACTGGCTGGCCCAATGCCTCACGAACGAAGCGATCGTACCTATGAGCAAACTCGGACGCTGTCCTGCTCCGTGTTGCAACAACTGTTCGCCCAAACGTTCTGAGCAGTTGGACTTCACCGTCGGCGATCACCACGACGTTATTCCCATAGGCGATTTTGACATCGCCCGTGGCCAGCACAATGCCGCCATCCACGAATCCCAACGAAGTCGCCGGTTCCGTGGCCACAACAACAATTCTCCTCACGAACTCCACTTCAGTCCCGGTGGGGTTTCGCAACAACCGCTTGTCGCTGATCAAGTCGAGGGGATCGTTGCGAAACTGCTTCATTGTTCGCGGAGGGAAATCATTGTCCCTGCGGCCGGGTCTTCCCTCGGACGCCGATTTGTCCAATTGGCTCCAACCAATATCGAGAACGCACTGCCAGAACTCGTCCGCGATCAGCCGATTGCCAACCACGGACGACCATTCGAGCAATACATCCACTCGCCCTTCACGGCCATACTGGAGGAAACGCTTCATTCGTTGAAAGTCCATCGCCTCCAGAATCGCGCTGGCGCGACGCCGTGCTTCGGCGTTCAGGCCTGGCAAGGCGCGGCGAACTTCCAGGTAAATGTTGTCGCGCGAGCGCAACAATTTATCGGCGGCTTCGCGCTCGGCAAAGCGGTCGGCCCCGAGTTGGTGGAGCAGCTGCGGAATCGAAGGCTCGGGCTTCGGCCGTTCTTGCGCCGACACCGGGCTGCTAAAACCAGCGCCGCTCGAGATCAACGCGCAGATCGTCAAGAGTGGCATGCGCATGGGCGTCACTCCTTGAGCAACACGCCGCGACAGGAGAACTGAGACGCATTCAGCATTTTGGCCGCGCGCATTGACGAACGCAAGCCCACGCATCGCGAAAATGCATCCCTTTCCCTTTACGAACTGAACCCAAAACGCGCGGCGCGTTTAATGTGTTCTTGTGTATACTATAGTGGCGATACGTTTTTGTTTTGCTTCGGACGATCATTCTTGAGCGAGGCCGGTCGTGGCAGCATTGATTCTAAACATGTGCAGCGCTGGTTGCGGCTTTGGCCGGCGACTCAACTCGTTTCCAAACTCAACTGCTAACCCAACTGCAAACTCAACTGCAAACTCAACTGCAAACTCAACTCACCTCCCAACTCACCACTCAACCACTTTCTCCACAAAGTTTTTGCGAGCTTCGTGTGCGGGCGTTAAGCAGTGTCGGACTAAGGAGATACGTCAGCAATCGGTGATTCGGTGCGAAGGCGAAAAGTTTGGTTTAGTTTGGTTCGTGCAGTTCGGCGACCGTGCGTTATCGGCCCTGGGCGGCGCGGATGTAGGCCTCAAAGTTGGCTACCGGCATATCGCGGTCGCAGCCGTGGCTGAGGTTGACGATGTGGCGATGCCCGCCTCCTGCCGCCACGCAACGCCTGGTGGCCGCCGCGACCTGCTCGGGTGTGCCGGTGCGCATCAGTTCTTCGTCCACGTTGCCTTGGAAGACGAGATGAGGATAGCATGCTCGTGCCTGAGCCAGGTCGTGCGAGACGCCGAGGCTGACGACATCGGCCCCGGACCGCGTCATGGCCTCGAGGTGCGGGCATTCCTTCACGAACAAGATTCGGGGCACGCGGGCAACACCGCCGAACACGCGTTGGTGGTATGGCTGTGCCCAGGTCTGATACTCATCCGCATTCAGTCCGCCGGCCCAGGAATCGAAGAGTTGATACAGGTCCGCCCCTTCGTTCACGAGCGTGCCGAGGAAGCCGATGGTCGCCGCCGCGATCTTGTCCAGCAGCCCTTGCCAAACTTGGGGTTGTTCCGAAATGAACTGCCGGGTCGCGGTAAGGTCCTTGCCGGTGCCAATGCAATAGGTCGCGAGCGTGAACGGCGCGCCGGCGAAAACGATCACCGGCAATTCGCCTTTCAATTCTGCTCTGACGAGTTTCAGAAGGTCGCGGATGTGTTGGTATCGCTCGGGAGCGGGATTCGCATCGAGCCGGTCCAAGTCCTTGAGTGTGCGAATCGCTCGATCAGGCACGGGGCCGACGTCCTTTTGCAGCACGAACGGCAGGCCCATCGCCACGGTCAGCGTGGTGATGTCGTAGAAGAGGATGATTGCATCGACGCCAAATCGTTTTGGGCACAGCGAGGCTTTGGCTGCGAGTTCGACGTTTTCGGAGAATTCGTAGAAGGAGAGCCCGCCGCGGATGCGGTTGAACTCGGGGTCCCAGCGGCCCGCTTGGCGCATGGCCCAGACCGGCGGCCGTTCGACGACCTCGCCTTTCGCGGCGCGAACCAACAAGTGCTGAGTCATCCCGGTTTCCGCCCGACGTACAAAGTGGCGATCCCGCCGGTGAAAGGATAGAAGCGCACGTCGGTGAGTCCATGCTTGCTCATGCGTTCGACCAGAGCTTCGTAGTCGGGAAAACGCATGACGCTCTCGGGTAGATAACGATAAGCGCTGTCGGGGCTTCGCGAAAAGAACTGGCCGATGGCGGGTAGGATGCGGCGGAAGAAGACCAGGTAGGGGCGGCGGATGAGCCAATGCCGCGGTTTGGAGAACTCAAGGATGGCGACGCGACCAGCGGAACGAGTGACGCGCACGATCTCGCTGAGACCGCGATCCATGTTGGTGATATTGCGGAGGCCGAAGGCGATGCACGTGATCTGGAACGAGTGGTCGGCAAAGGGCAGATGCTGGGCATCGGCTTCAATGAAGCGAATGCGAGCATCGGCCCGGCGCTTGCGGACTTTCGCGACGGCGCGAACCAGGAGTTCGTGGCAAAAATCGGCCCCCACGATTGGTACGGTTCCGCCAGCGGCCTTGTCGTATTCGATGGCCAGGTCGCCGCTGCCGGTGCAAAGATCGAGGATGGGGCCGGTGCCCTCGGGCGGGACTAAGCGGGTGGTTCGCCGCCGCCAGGAGCGATCGATGTTAAGGCTGAGAATGTGGTTGAGCGAATCGTACCAAGGCGCGATCGACCCGAACATGGTCCGAATGCGTGTCTCGCGTTTGTCGAGCAAGTCCGGGGTCACGGAAACTCCGTCGCGGCAAGTTTCATTTCAACGCAAGCAAATCCTGCCACGATTTCGCATGGCGGATAGAATGCAACATCCGCTCAAGCCGGGCCGAGTCGGTGATTGTTTTCAGCGCTGTGAGGGTTGCTGGATCGGGTGCTCCGAATGCGTCAGTGGCCAAAATAATCAGGCTGTTTTGTTCGCCTTCGACGCGGCCTTCAACGCGGCCTTCCTCAAGGATC
>JBGQCZ010000635.1:0-3763 GCA_041495645.1 Gemmataceae bacterium
CCTCGCTTACAGCTCGGGACTCGACCCACGCTACCGAAGAAACTAATCGATCATGCGTCTGATTGACACTCACGCGCACCTGGACGACGGCCGCTTCGTCGCGGACCTCCCAGATGTGCTGCGCGGGGCGGCTGATGCGGGCGTCGAGCGGGTCGTCGCGGTTGCAACGACACTTTCATCCGCTCGCGCCTGTCTCGATTTGGCGGCCCGCTTCGCCATGCTGGCGCCAACCGTCGGCATTCATCCCAACAACTATGCCGAGGCCGGTCCCACCGATTGGGATGAAATCGTGAAGCTGGCGAGCGACCCGCGCGTGGTGGCGCTAGGCGAAACCGGCCTCGACCGGCATTGGCACGACACGCCGTTCGACAAACAGGAGGAGAACTTCTCATGGCACTTGGAACTTTCGCGAAAGACCGGGCTGCCGGTCATCATCCATAGCCGCGAATGCGACGCCGACATGCTGCGCATGCTCCGTGCCGATTTCGATCGCCATGGTCCCATCAACGGCGTGATGCACTCGTTTTCGAGCGGCCGCGAAACCGCCGATGCCTGTCTGGCAATGGGTTTGTACATTTCGTTCGCGGGCATGCTCACGTATAAGAATGCCGCCGATTTGCGGGCCGTGGCCGCGACGATTCCCGAAGATCGCGTGCTGGTCGAAACCGATTGCCCGTATCTCACTCCCGTGCCGCACCGAGGCCAGCGCAACGAGCCGGCGCACGTCGCGCTCACGGCAGCATGCCTGGCCGAAGTACGCGGCGTCTCAGCCGAATCGATTGGCGAACACACGACTGCCAACGCGAGACGACTGTTCGCGCGGCTAAATGGCCGCGCGTAATTCCGCAGCATACAAGCCTGAAGCGCCAGCGAAGGACCGCGGCCTTTCTTCGCTGGCGCTTCAGGCTTGTGTGTCATTTGACTTCTGATCTCCGACTTGAAATACCTGCCCAACGTCAGCGAACAATTCTACAATGCCCCTCCAACCGAACCCCTGGCCGCCGGAGGCCGCACCGTGTCCGTGATTGAAACCATCGACTTGCGCAAGACCTATCGCGAAGTGAAGGCGCTCAAGGGCGTCTCCATCAAGGTGGAAAAAGGCGAGATTTACGGGCTGCTCGGCCAAAACGGCGCCGGCAAGAGCACGCTGGTCAAAATCCTGTTGAGCATCGTTCGTCGTTCCGAAGGGGAAGCCTTCCTGCTTGGGCAGCCGATCGGAAATACGTCGGCTCGCAAGCGAGTGGGCTATCTGCCGGAAGATCACCGCTTTCCCGAGTACCACACTGGGTACAGTCTGCTCGATTATTTCGGCGGCCTTTATGGCATGGGACGAGCGGCTCGAAGAATACGAATTCCCGAGATGTTGGAATTGGTGGGAATCAAAGGGCGAATGAACTCGAAGATACGCACCTATTCCAAAGGCATGAAGCAACGGTTGGGAATTGCCCAGGCGATGTGCCACGATCCCGACTTGCTCATCATGGACGAACCAACCGACGGTGTGGACCCGTTGGGCCGCAAGGAAATCCGCACCGTCATGCACCGACTGAAGGAAGAAGGCAAAACCATTTTTCTCAATTCGCATTTGCTGGGCGAAGTCGAGGTCATTTGTGATCGCGTGGGAATCTTGCAGCGCGGCCAATTGATTCGCGAGGGCAGCATAGCCGAATTGACGCAGCAAAAGGGGCATTTCCTGATCGGACTGGCGGACGGGCAGGAAATGCCGCGTTCGGAGCTGGAGCAAAAAGGTTACACGCTGCGGAAAGACGAAATGTATTGGGAAGTTGGATTGAAAGACGGCCACAGCATTGACCCGGTCGTTGATCTGATTCGGTCCCGCGGTTTGAATTTGCGACATCTGGTGGAAAAGCGCATGTCGCTCGAAGACCTGTTCATGGCAACCGTGGAGGCGGCGGAGCCCGGAGTTGACGCCCCCGCGCGTCGCGCCGACCGCGTTGCCCGGCGCCCGGATCGGAGACAAGACCGATGAAGTTTTTCATGATCCTGAAGGACTCGTTCCGCGAAGCCGTCGACGGATTCGTGATTTACGTCATGGTCATTCTGTCTACGCTGCTCATTGTTCTCGTTGGCTGCATCGGTTACGAACCGGTGGAAGCACAATTGGCGTTCGACTCGATGTTAAGATCGAGTCGGTTTGTCAACTCCGATCGAGGACGAAGTGCGTTTCGCGCATTTCCGATGTTCGGCGTGTCGTTCAAGATTCAGGATCTTCAGAAACTGAACGACGCCAGCCAGCCACAAGAAGGCGACTACAAGATGCGGCTCGTGATCGCCGATTCGACTCTCGGTATGCAACCGCCCGATGCGAAAGAAAAGAAAACCGATAAGACCGATTCACAATTCTATCAGGCTGTCGCTTTCTGGAATCACACGCCCGACGGCAATTCCATGTCGCTTCCGGACGCGAATGCCGTCAGCGATGCGATTGTCTTCGATTTCCTGAAGGACATGTTTGAGACGCACGGCAACGTGAACGTGTCGGAAGTGACGCGGCTGCCGGACGAAGGCCGAAATAACTACGTCTTTCAGATAACCACGAAGGGCCGAAAGGGAGTCCGCGGCTGGCTTCACCGGCCAAACCTGTTCTTTGGAGCAATTGAAGTCCCCATCGAATTCTCGCTGGGCCGCATGGTGTATTTCCTTCAGGATCAATTGGTGAACGGCCTTGGCGCCTGGATCAGTCTTCTGGTCGCGGTCATTTTCACGGCGTTCTTCATTCCCAACATGATGCGCAAAGGCGCGGTCGATCTGCTCTTGTCGAAACCCATTCATCGCGTCTCGTTGTTGATTTTCAAGTACCTTGGCGGGCTCATGTTTGTGTTTCTCAACACCGCGTATGCCGTCGGCGGGGTGTGGCTCGTCATGGGACTGCGTTCGGGTGTTTGGTCGCCGGGCTTCTTGCTCATTATCTTTGGAATCACCTTCTATTTCGCGATTCTGTACGCCGTTTCCACGCTGTTCGGCGTGTTGACCCGGAACGCGATCGTGGCAATCCTGGTTACGATGGCGTTTTGGTTCACGATGTACATCGTCGGCCAAATCTACGGAGTCCTCGATGTGCTGCGCCATGAGGCCGGCATCAAGGACCGCATACCAAAATGGGTCTACTCCACCGTCGATGTTGCCAATGCGGTGCTGCCTCGCACCAAGGATCTTGACAAGCTGACCACAAAGCTCGTGGCCGATGGTACGCTGGCTGAAGGCGACAAGCGCCAAATGAAATTGGACAACCTCACCTGGCCATCTTGGTTCGAAGTGCTCGGCGTTTCTTGTGCTCATATTGCGATCATGCTTGGCCTTGCCTGCTGGCGCTTCGCCACGCGCGATCATTAGCGTAGATCGATTGCAGTTTTTTTTTCTCGTAACACTCTTCGCGGCTTTGCGCTTCAGAGGTCAGGGGACGAATGAACGTTCCCGAACCTCAACCAGGAGCGAAACATGAAAGCTGCGATTCTTTCCTTGGCGGCGATCCTGACCTTGTCCGCGACCGTGCTGGCCGGAACGCCGTCCGGCAAGTCCGGCGGTTCACCGAGCCCGCATAACAATAATCATGTCTCCTCGAAGTTCGTCGAGCACCACGACAATCACTTCGTGGCCGAGTCCTTCAAGTTCAAGGACTACCACCTGACCCACGGGGTGAAGTTCGATTTCGGCTACATCTACAAGGGCTTCGATCACAACCACTGGTCGAAGATTTATTTCAGCAACTTCTACGGCTGCCGGATTTACCACTGCCCCTACA
>JBGQCZ010000636.1:0-3760 GCA_041495645.1 Gemmataceae bacterium
CGAACCCGAAAGGACGAACCATGTATCCGCGCATCCTCGCCGCGCTCGCCATGACGGCCGCCGCTATCGCGATCCTCATCGCAACGCTTTACAAGAACCCCGGCACGGGCGGCGGCGGTGGAGCGGACGACGACAAGCTCGCCTTCGCCAAGGTTCTCGACGGCGTGGCCGCCGCCAAATCCATGCACCTGAAACTTACGCGCGACGGCCAAGCGCGCGAGATTTGGTTCGAAAAGGGCGGGCGGATGCGGATCGATGCCGGTGCGGGCTCGTACATCGTTTCCGACGGCGAAATGGTCTGGCGCATCGACGAGAAGACCGGCAAATCCACGCGCGTCAATGAAAAGCCGCCGGTCGGCGTGTTGGCGCTGGTTCTCGAAGGCCAGAAATACAACAAGTTCGATCCGGGCAAGACTCAACCTTCGGAACAACGCACAATTGATGGCGTTGAGTATCACGTCTATCGCGTCAATGTCGATGCGCCGAACGGCGGAATCGTCATCGAGGCGCTGGTCGATGTCAAGACGTTGAAATTGCACTCGATCTCGGCTTCGGATGGGCAGAAAAAGCGGCTCGCGGAACTGTTTGTCACCGCCGTGAATGAAGACCTGCCCGAAGACAAGTTCCTGGTCCTGAATTCGCTTTCCGAGGACGGCCGCGTCGGCAAGGTCACCGACACGCAAGGCGTGGTGACGGTCAAGCCGATGGCCCAGGAACGCTGGACGCCGGTCGACGAGAGCTTCGTGATGATGCCCGGCGATTGGCTGCGCACCGACGCCCGCGGGGCCAACGCCGCCGCGGTCAAGCTCATCTCCCGCATTGGCTTGATCGTCGGCCCCGGCTCGCTCGTCGAAGTGACCAAAACCACGAAGTTGAAACTCATCGAAGGCGAACTCGAAATCAGCGTGCCGAAAGGCTCATCGCTCGAGTTGATTGGCCCGGAAGATCAGACGATCGTCGTCAAAGGCACTCAGCATTATTACCTCGACAAGCAGGGCAAGCTGCGCCTCGCAGCCAAGGAACCGCTCTGGCTCAGGGGTTTCAAGGGCGCGACCGCGAATGAATCGATCGGCTCGCTCATCACCAAGGTCGATGGCCGCTCGGTGCCGCTGTCGGTCGGCTATCACAAGGTCACGGTCGATATCCGCGATCAGATCGCCCGTACCACCATCGAAGAATCGTTTGTCAATCACACCGACGCCATTCTCGAAGGCCAGTTCCGCTTCCCGCTGCCGCAGGACGCCAGCATCGCCGGCTTCGGCATGTGGATCGGCAGCGAACTGGTGGAGGCCGACGTGGTGGAGAAGCAACGCGCCCGCGAAATCTACGAGCAGATCAAGCGCGAGAAGCGCGATCCCGGTCTGCTGGAATGGTCCGGCGGCAACATCTTCACCGCCAGCGTCTGGCCGATCACGCCCCACTCCGAGAAGCGCATCAAGATCACCTATACCCAGGTGCTGCCGCTCAAGGGCAGCAGTTACACTTACAGCTACGCCTTGCAGAGCGAGATGCTCCAGCAGCATCCCCTGCGAGAATTGGCGCTCACGGTGAACGTGGCGTCGGCGACGGCTTTGAAGAAAGTCTGGTCGCCCACGCATTCCACTCGCGATCAAATCACCAAGAATTCGGCTCGCGTCGAGTTCACCGCCCAGGAATACACGCCGCGCAAGGACTTCGAAGTCGTCATCGAGCAGGATCAGCGGTCTAGCGATGTGGTCATGATCCCGCACCGCCGTGGCGCCGACGGCTATTTCCTGCTGCAAGTGATGCCGCCGGCGGTCTCGCAGCAACGGGCGGTCCTTCCCGACGGCGGGCCGATTCGTTTGCTCATTCTGGCCGATACCTCGGCGTCGATGGACCGCAAGCAACGGCAAAACCAGGAAGCGTTTATCAGCGCGCTCGTCTCTTCACTCACGCCGAAGGACACGTTTAATCTGGCTTGCTGCGATGTGACCTGCGATTGGGTGTTCGAGAAACCGGTAGCGGCCGAGACCAAGAACCTCATTACCGCCCGCGATATGCTCGGTAACCGCGTTTCGCTCGGCTGGTCGGACCTCGACAAGGCCTTCGCCTCCGCGATGCAAGTGGCCGATGCCAAGACGCACGTGGTCTATGTCGGCGACGGCATCCCGGTCACGCAAGCCATCGATCCGGTGGCTTTCGCGAAGCGATTGAAGTCGATGTACGAAGGCAAAGCCGGCACGTTCCATTCAGTCTCGACCGGCAGCAGTTTCGAGTCCGGCGTGTTAAAGGCGGTCGCTTCGCTGGGCGGCGGATCGACGCGGCGGATCGGCAGCGAAGCCGGCCCGTCGCATGTGGCGCTCGAACTCATGCGCGAGATCGCCCAGCCGACCTTGCGCAACGTCACGGTCGAATTCCGCGGGTTGCGCACCGCCCGGGTTTATCCCAATGAGTTGGCTAACGTTCCGGCCGGCACGCAGCAGATTCTGCTGGGCCGTTATCTGCCCGAAGGCCGCGACCAGAGCGGGGAAGTGATCGTGAGCGGGATGCTCGACGGCAAGCCCGTCAAGATGATCGCCAAGGTGGAACTCAAGGACGCCGAGGAAGGCAACTCGTTTACCCCGCGGCTGTGGGCGCGGATGCACCTCGACGCGTTGCTCGAACAGGGATCGAGCGAGGCGATCAAGGACGAGATCATCGCCTTGAGTGAAGAGTACAACATCATCACTCCGTACACGTCGTTCCTGGTTCTGGAAAGCGATACGGACCGCGAGCGGTTCGGCGTCAAGAAGCGGTTCCGCATGCGCGACGGCGAGAAGTTTTTTGCCGACGGCCGCGAGAATGTGCGCTTCGATCTCGTGCAACAACAGATGAAGCGAGCGGGAACCTGGCGGGCCAACCTGCGCCGCGATGTGCTGCGCGAGTTGGCGGGCTTGGGGCGCGATGTGCGCTTCCTGCAACAGATGCAACCATGGGCGCGGGAGCGAGCGAATGAGGTGATTCTGGATGGTTTTCAAGACTCGCCTGTGTCGAGCGTGGCGTTTGAGACGGATGGGCGATACTTGGCATCGGCCTCCGGTTCCAAAGCCCAAGGCCTGTACAATCTTGGCGATCTTGGTGATGCCGAGACCAAATTGGGCGCCATGACGGGCCGCTCCGGTTCAACGCACCCAGGGTTTATGGGGGACGGCGGCAGCAATGAGGAATTCCCGGAGAAGTTAGCCAAGGCGGAGTCGCGCGAGGACGCATCCGGCGAAAAGGACGGCAAGGAATTGCGGGACTTGAACAAGTCATTGCTGGGCGATGACACTCGCGACAGTCTTGAATCGATCAAGGACAGTGTGAACTTGATGAACAAGGCCCGGTTTGACGAGGCCCAAGATGGCGACGAACTGAAGCAACTGGCCGAACGCGGCGAGCCGATGAACGGGCCGATGGGCGGGGGCAAGCCCATGGGCAACACTCGGGGACTCTACGCGAATGGGGGTTTGCCTTACATCGAGCAGGACAATCTAGGGTTTGGTCGAGGTGGATTTGGCGGAGGCGGCTTTGGTGGCGGCGGAATTGGCGGTGGGTTTGGCGGCGGTGGGGGTGGATTTGGCAGTTACGGCTATTTCAAGAACCCCGGCCGCTATTCGCAATACGATCAAAACTCCATTTATTGGCAGCGCGAATGGTGGGGGATGATCTTCCCGCCGCTGCCCGCGCCGGCCAAGCCCGCAAAGCCCGTGAAATCCAAATGGCCGGAAGACGCTCGCAAGCTGGCCGCATCGTTCCTCCGCGTCGAGCAGTTGAAGAA
>JBGQCZ010000637.1:0-3755 GCA_041495645.1 Gemmataceae bacterium
ATTGGCTTGCGTCAGTGCAATTGAAGCGATCATGATGTCAATCGACTGTATTTGAATGCCGCGCCGTCTTAGTTCAGCATAGATTCGCGAATACTCGCGCGCAGCTTTGAGATCAAACGGCCAGATTCGGAATAGGTTCAGATTGCGATTGAAGACGGGCAAGTTGCGGTTGCGTGTTGAACTTGCTTCAATTCCGCCAAGCAGCTCGGCGATTACCGGAATCCCCGTTCCAATCCGGTCCCCACGACGACGTGCTTCGCGAACGCGCTCATCAACATTTCGTCTGCGGAAAATGCAATCTGAAACGGCATTGCTGTCAAGGAGGAATCGCCTCATTCGACCATGCTCCGCAGCCTCTCCGCCCGCCTTTCGCTGGCCGCCAACTCAAACTCTCGCTGAGCCTTCCGATCGGCCAACCAAGCCGCTTCTTCTTCAGGGGTCAAAGTCATCGGTGGAATGGCGTCGAATGCCTTAAGCCAATTTTGGATCGCTTCCGGTGAATCCCCCTGTTCATCTTCCGTCATTCCACGCAATTCAGAGTTGTCCGCCAATTCCGCCGTAAGCTCGACCACGGTCCCTTCCGGCCAATCAACGGGGTCGGTTGAAATCAGAAATCGATTCTGAACTTTGGCGCGAATGGTCTTCACGGCGCGACCCTCACTTATTTATCATTCGGCACTTTCATGCCTTCCCAACCTTCACCCAACTCCCACCTTTAGCAGATTCCATGATCGCATCCAACACGAGTTGCGTGCGGTAGGCGTCGCGGAAGTCGGGCATTACCGGCTTGCCCTCATCCAACCCCTTGAGGAAATCGGCGATCTGATGGACGAACGAATGTTCGTAGCCGATCTGCAGGCCCGGCACCCACCAGTGGTCCATGTAGGGGTGGTCGGGGCTGTTGTCGGTGACGTGGATCGAACGCCAACCGCGGGTGCGGCTCTCGTCGCGGTAATCGAAATATTGCAGGCGATGCAGGTCGTGCAGGTCCCATGCGATGCTCGCGTTTTCGCCGTTGATCTCGAAGGTGTAAAGGGCCTTGTGCCCGCGGGCGTAGCGGGTCGATTCGAAGGTGGCGAGCGAGCCGTTGTCGAAGCGGCACATGAAAGCGCAGGCGTCGTCGATGCCCACCTTCTCAACCTTTTTCGTGAGGTTGTGCATGCGCTCCTTCACGAACGTCTCGGTCATGGCGCTGAGCGATTGAATTCCGCCGTTGAGCCACAAAGCCGTATCGATGCAATGGGCGAGCAGATCGCCGGAAACGCCCGACCCCGCTGCGGCCACGTCCAACCGCCATAACCCTTGCCCACCTTGCGGCAGATCGGCCTTGATCGTCCAGTCCTGCAAGAACTTGGCGCGATAGTGGTAAATCTTGCCGAGCTTGCCGTCTTCGATGAGCTTTTTGGCCAAAGTCACGGCCGGAACGCGGCGGTAGTTGTACCAGACCATGTTCGGCACCTTGGCCTTCTCGACGGCCTCGACCATCTTCAAGCCTTCCGGTCCGTTCATCGCCAGTGGTTTTTCGCACAGAATCATCTTGCCCTTGGCCGCCGCGGCGAGGGCGATCTCCGCGTGCGTGTTGTTCGGCGTGCAAATGTCGATGGCGTCGATGTCCTTGCGGTCGATGAGCTTGCGCCAATCGGTTTCGGTCGATTCGTAGCCCCATTGGTCGGCGAAACTCTTGATCGCGTCGGCGTTGCGGGCGCAGGCGGCCTTCAGCACGGGGCGATGTTTCAATTCCGGGAAGAAATTGCCGACTTTGCGATAGCCGTTTGAATGAGCCCGGCCCATGAAGCCGTAGCCGATCATGCCGATGTTGACAGGTTTCGTCATGGTGTGCTCCAAGCGGAAAGGGAAATCAGGTAGGGTGGGTCGAGACAGCTTCGCCGGCGCTGGCCCACCATTTCGTCGCTGACCAAATGGTGGGCCTGCGTCGCCTAGGCTCCTTGACCCACCCAGGGTGGGTCGAGACGGCTTCGCCGGCGCTGGCCCACCATTTCGTCGCTGACCAAATGGTGGGCCTGCGTCGCCTAGGCTCCTTGACCCACCCTGCAAGAGCTAATTCTTGAATCGATCAAGATATTTCTTCGCCAAGGCCACGGCGTCCCAGGCCTCGGGGCAGTTGTACAAGTCCACGGTCCACCAGTCACTAGCCGAGACCAACGCTGGCAGCAACCTGGCGAAATCGAGCCGGCCGGCCCCGAGCGGGAGGTGCCGGCTCACCCCACGATCGTCGCACGTGCCGTCGCAATCGGCGAGATGGACGTGATTGATTTTTCCCGAAAGGCGGTACAACAATTCAAATTCGGCGCCCTTCGCGCAAATGTGAGCATGGCTGGTATCGAACATCGCGCCGAAGTTCGCGTGGCCCTGAGCGCGAACGGCATCAACTAACTCAACGACCTCATCCGGTGAGTGAATCGGCAAGTGCGGTTCGAATTCCCACGTCACGCGAATGCCGCGATCGGCCGCGATCTTCGCGCACAGTCCGAACGCCTTCACCGCTCGATCGAACATGCGATTGGGATCGACACCCGCAAGGCCGACGACCGGCTCAACAGTATCGACGCGGATCGCCGGGATGCCCAGATCTTCGGCAAAAAGGACATACCGAGCGAACGCGGCCACGTACGGCCCGCTATCTTCCACGCTCACCAACTTCTGATCGCGAAGGTTCGGCGACATGCCCGAAAAGGCCAAACCGTGATCGGCGACTTCCTTGCGCACTTGCTCGCGTTTTTGCTTGGTCGGATGCGATTCGAGCGTCGGATGCGGGGCGACTGTTCCAAGCTCGATCCCTTGATATCCTTCATCTTCGAGCTTGTGCAAGGTCGCATGTAGGCTGACGGGATTGCCTTCGAATGGCCCGCGCGTGAATGCCCAACTGCCGAAGGACAGTTTCATTCATTCCACCCGTGGGCTTCGCGCACCGCAATCATCGTGGTCAGGATGCTGTTCCACGTTTCCGGCTTCTTCATCACGTCGTTCGGGAACATGCAGCCGTCCCAGCAAACGTGCTTGATTCGCTTGGTGAGATTCCCATAGGCATCGCGCAGCCAGTAGCCGGCGTGGTGGGCGACCTTCAATTTGCCTTTCGGGTCGTTCGGCAAACAATGGTGCCCGGTCTTGTCGTGATTGCCGGAGCCTTTCACGGTGGCGTCGTTTTGCGCGACGTGGAAATCAATGGTCCACGGTCTGAGCGCCGCCGTGAGAGTCGCAAGAGCGGCATCGAGCTTCGCCGGGTCGTTCCATTTCCAGTCTTTGGGTAGGATGCTGTCTTCGGGCGCGTTGTAGCCCAACGTGTAAAGCAATGTGTGGGCCATGTCGGCCTGGAAGCCGAGCGTACCGGGGCGGTCGGTGAGTTCGAGCAACTGCACCATGCGTTTCCAACTGTGCATTCCGCCCCAACAGATTTCGCCCTCGGCCGCAAGCCGTTCGCCGTGATCGGCGGCAATGTCGGCGGCATTGCGAAACGTGGCGGCGATCTTCTTCTGGTTCGCTTCGGTGTCCTTGAGCCAATCGCCGGGGCCGCACGCGGAATCGATGCGGACGATACCGTACGGCCGCACGCCCAATTCACGGAACTTCTTGGCGATGCGGCAACCCTTACGGACTTGCTCGGCGAACTTCTTCCGCTCCGCTTCATCGCCCATCGCCGATCCGCCGCCGGTCCCGCCCCACACCGGCGCGACCACCGACCCGATCACGAAGCCCTTTGCTCGAACCTTGTCGGCGAGCTTCTTCAGATCGTCGTC
>JBGQCZ010000638.1:0-3752 GCA_041495645.1 Gemmataceae bacterium
AAAGCCGCCCATTTGTATACAATTCATCACTATTTCGATCAACATTCCTAAGGCGCACGATTTGGGCGCACCCGGGTTGGCGGCCTGACGGCCTTAGCGTTTTCCAAGCAGGAGACCGCTGGTTTTTTCGTGGCTGCCTTTGGCAGTCTTACGATTTGAGGCCTTCCTCGGGCTCCGGTCTCGAGCCTCCAGCGCAACATCCCTCGCAGCCGCGAACCCGTTTTGCTATTCTGTCATCTAACCTTCAGAGCCGAGCCGAAGGGTTGGCTTGGCCGTTTCCATTGATGGAGCTTTTCGCATGAATGCCGATCTGCGCCGACGCACCGACGATTTGACCAGCCGTTTGGCCCATCTCCGGGACTCTCTTTGACGTAGGCGGCAAGATCGCTGAGCGCGATCGTCTCACTGCCCGCATGGGCGAACCCACCTTCTGGGACAATCAGGACCAGGCCAAGAAGGTGATCGGTCAACTGAAACCCCTCAACGCGCTGATTAAGCCCTACCAGGACTTGTCCGCGGCGCTTTCGGACATCGGGGCGCTCGGCGAACTTTCCGCCGAGGACACGAGCCTCGAAACGGAACTCGACCGTGAACTTTCCAAGGCCCTGTCCCGGCTCGATTCCTTCGAGTTGAAAGCGCTGCTGAGCGGGCCGGCCGACGCCAACAACGCCTTCCTGCGCATCCAGGCCGGCGCCGGCGGGACCGACGCCTGCGACTGGGCGCAAATGCTCGTGCGCATGTACGCGCGTTGGTCCGAAGCGCACGGCTACCAGGTCGAGATGCAGGACGAAGTCAAGAACGAGGAAGCCGGCATCCAGTCGGCTCAGTTGCGCATTTCCGGCGAATACGTTTACGGTTACTTGCAAGGCGAATCGGGCGTGCATCGATTGGTGCGCATGAGCCCGTTCGGCAAGGGCGACACGCGGCAGACCTCGTTCGCCGCCGTGGACGTCACTCCCGAACTCGACGATTCGATCGAAATCGTGATTGCCGATTGCGACCTTCGCCGCGACACCTTCCGCTCCGGCGGCCCGGGTGGGCAGCATCAGAACAAGACCGAATCGGGCGTGCGCTACACGCACATTCCGTCGGGCGTGGCCGCCGAAAGCCGCAGCGAGCGCAGCCAGGTAAAGAACGATGGCAATGCCCTGGCGCTGTTGCGGGCAAAGTTGTACAAAGTCGAGGAACAAAAGCGGCTCGCGCAGGTCGAAAAGACTTACGACGAGAAGGGCGAAGTGGCCTGGGGCAACCAGATCCGCAACTACGTGTTGCAGCCGTACACGATGTGCAAGGACGTTCGCCTCGGCGTCGAAACGTCGCAAGTAGGGCAAGTGCTCGATGGGGATATCGACATGTTCCTGGAAGCCTATTTGCGGATGAAGACCGAAAAACTGCACAAAAAGAAATAAGAATAAGAATTAGCCACGGATGAACACGGATAAACATAGCGCTGCACAGCCGCAACCACCGAAACCCCGGGCGAACCGGCTGCGTAAGCTGCCGGTTCGCCGGAGAAATCTTTGCACGGCGCGAAGAAATCAATCGGTTGCCATACGGATAAGATAATCATTAGATTCTTATCCGTGTTCATCCGTGGCTATGATTATTGAGCTTCCTGATCTTGCTGCCACCGAGGCATTTGGCCGTCGGCTCGGTGAGGCGTTGTTTCCGGGAGCGGCCGTGGCCCTGGTCGGCCCGCTCGGCGCCGGCAAGACCCATCTGATTCGCGCCATCGCCGAAGGGCTCCAAGTCAAGGATTCGCGAATCGTCGCCAGCCCGACCTTCGGGCTCATCCATGAGTATCCCGCCCGGCTGCCGATTTATCACTTCGACGTCTATCGCTTGAATACCATCGCCGAGTTTCAGGATCTCGGCGTGCACGAGTACTTCGAAGGAGACGGCGTCTGCCTGATCGAATGGGCGGACAAAGTCGCATCGTGTATGCCGGACGAGCATTTGCGGATCGAACTCGAAATCACGGGCGAAACGACGCGCCGAATGACATTAGCAGCGATGGGCGAACGATACGCTCGATTGGTCGAGACATTCTGAGAATTGCGAGCGCGTAGGGTGGGTCGAGACCGGGCTCTAAGGCCCGGTCGAGGCCCGCCATGAATTGTGGTGGGCCTCGACCTCGCTTACATCTCGGTCTCGACCCACCCTACAGAATTCGTCAACATGCTCGGGTGCCCCCAACTTCTCTGGTGGTGATGGCGTAGGTTAGGTAGATTTGGTTAACCGATTTCTTGAACAAGGATGTTCTATGGCCACTGTTACCATTGAAGTTCCTGCGGAACGAGAAGCTCTGGTGCGTCGGTTGTTGGCTCTGACGGAAGAGCTCGATCAGTTGGCGTTGAGCGCGCCGGATGGCACGGTCTTCGACGCCTGTGAGACGGCGGTGATCGAGGGGGGACGGGATCTCGGCACGCAAATTCTGTCGGAGACGGTGGCTCGACGAGTCGAGGCCGCCGAAAAAAGGGGGCGCCGATCCGAGTCTGCAAGTGCGGCCGATGCAAAGAGAACCGGGGCCCCGAAGACCCGCCAACTCGTAAGTGCCGTCGGGGTGATTCCGATCCGGCGTCGCTACTGGCAATGTGGTTGCGGCGGCGACGGGTCGTATGCGGCCGATGCGGTGTTGGGCATCGAGGGACGTTTCAGCAAGACGGTGCAGAAGCATTGTTGTCGTCTGGGGTCGGATTTTGGCTTTGCCGCGACGACTGAACATATGCAGGAGATGCTGGGTGTGAGCGTCAGTGCGGAGACGGCGCGTACGATGGTGGAAGGGCACGGTCGGGCGATGGCGACCTTTCAACCGAAGGATGTGCAGACCGGCCAGGCGTTCGCTCAAGCGGCGGGCGCGGTGGAATTCGCGGTGGATGCGGGGAAGGTGAATACGCGGGAAGAAGGCTGGAAAGACCTGAAAATCGCGGTGATTTCCAAGCGTGAGGCGGGCGAGCCGACGGCGTTGGCGAAGTGGGACCAGCAACGACTGCCGGCGGCGGCGACGATGGTGCTTGCCTTCGCCATGATCGCGACGGCGAAGACGTTTCGGCGGAGTTGGCGGAAGCGTTTGCGAGGCTTGGGCGTCACCTGCATGGCCGGAGTGCAGGCGTTGGGCGACGGGGCCGGTTGGATTTGGAAGTCGGTGGAGCGAGCGTTGACCGGTTGCACGCAAACGTTGGATTTTTATCATGCCTGCGAGCACCTCCATCACTGCGCGCAAGGGATCTTCGGCGAAGGCAGCGTCGAGTTGCGAACGGCGTTCGAGCACAGTCGTGGTTTGTTGCTGCTTCAGGGTTGGGCGGGCATTTGCCAATGGGTGGGTGAATTGCTGACGGTCGATGGCGATCCCGAACGTGAGCGACGACGACGCTGGACCGACAAGTTGATCGGCTACTTCTCGAAGCATACCGGTCGGCTGAACTATGCGGAGCGTTTGGCGACGGGCCGGGCGATCGGCAGCGGCGTCGTGGAAGGGCAGGCCAAGACCCTCGGACTGCGGCTCAAGCGTCGCGGCGCTCGCTGGAACCGAAGAAACGTCCAACCCATGGCCAGCCTGGTCTGCGTGCGCCACTCGCCCCAGTGGACTGCCTACTGGAACCAAGCCGTGTGACCCCCAAGAGAATTTGGGAGCACCCACTTGGAGCAGGGTGTAACCAGATTCTCTGGGGGTTCCTGGGCGGCTGTTTTCATACGTCCAGGGAAAAAACGCTGTTGTCCGCCCCGGCCCCCAGAGAATCTGGTTACACCCT
>JBGQCZ010000639.1:0-3742 GCA_041495645.1 Gemmataceae bacterium
GATTGCGATAGAAGGAATTCATTAACCGCAGAGAACGCAGAGGGCGCGGAGCAGAGAATTGTTATTCTCTGCGCTCTCCGCGCCCTCTGCGGTGAATACGAACTATCTCACACGTTGTACGCGGTGCTCGCGGTGGTGCCGCCGCGGCCGGTCCAGTTGGTGTGGTGGAATTCACCGCGTGGGCGGTCGATGCGCTCGTAGGTGTGAGCGCCGAAGTAATCGCGCATTGCCTGCAGCAGGTTTGCTGGAAGTTGAGCGCTGCGATAACCGTCGAAGTACGACAGCGCAGCGGACATGGCGGGCAGCGGAATGCCGTTGGCCACGCCGGCCGCGATGGCGCGACGCCAACCGGCCTGGCAGCGAGCCATTTCCGCGGCGAAGAACGGATCCACGAGCAGATTCGTTAGCTTCGCATTCTTATCGAACGCTTCTTTGATCTTGCCGAGGAACGCGCTGCGGATGATGCAGCCGCCGCGCCACATGAGCGCGACCGAGCCGAGACTGATGTTCCACTTCTCCGCTTGCGATTGCGCCGTCATCAACGCGAATCCTTGCGCATAGCTGCAAATCTTGCTGGCGTAGAGGGCCATTTCGACGTCGCCGATAAACGCCTCGCGCTTGCTGCTAAACTCGGTCTTCGGCGCCGCGATGATCTTTGAGGCGGCCACGCGCTCGTCTTTCTGCGCCGCCAGACAACGGGCAAAAACCGCTTCCGTGATGAGCGTGAGCGGAATGTTCATGTCCAGCGCCGTGATGGTGGTCCATTTGCCAGTGCCCTTTTGCATCGCGGCGTCGAGGATCAGATCGACCATCGGCTTGCCCGATTGCGGATCGCGATAGGCAAAGATGTCGCGGGTGATTTCGATGAGGTAACTGTCGAGCGCGCCCTTGTTCCATTTATCGAACACGCCGTGAAGGTCGTCCGCATTCAAGCCCAGCAGCGATTTCAGCAAGTGATACGCTTCGCAAATGAGTTGCATGTCGCCGTATTCGATGCCGTTGTGGACCATCTTGACGAAGTGGCCCGCGCCGTCGGCGCCGACCCAATCGCAGCAGGGCACGTTGCCGTCGACCTTGGCGGCGATGGCCTGAAAGATTGGTTTGACGTGCGGCCAGGCGGCCGGGTCGCCGCCCGGCATGATCGACGGGCCGAGCAACGCGCCCTCCTCACCGCCGGACACGCCGGTGCCGATGTAAAGTAACCCTTTGGCTTTGAGTTCGCGCGTGCGGCGCGTGGTGTCGGGAAAATGCGTATTGCCGCCGTCAATTAAGATGTCGCCCTTCTCTAGGTGAGGCGCGACTTGAGCGATCATGTCGTCCACGGCCGCGCCGGCTTTCACCATCAGCATCACCTTGCGCGGTTTTTTCAGAGCGGCGATCAGTTCCGGGATGCTGTGCGCGCCGACGATCTTCTTGCCCTTGGCCCGTCCTGCCAAAAATTCATCCACCTTCGCGGTGGTGCGATTGAATACGGCGACGGTGAATCCCCGGCTCTCGACATTCAGCACCAGGTTTTCGCCCATCACGGCAAGACCGATCAGGCCCAAATCAGCGGTGGCAGTCATGGTTGTTCTCGAAAGAGAAAGACATTTTTCGCAATTGTACTGAGGCAGCCGATACCCGGCCGGTTAGAATAAACTTGCGCTTGCCTTTCGAAGGAGGCCGAAGCGCAGCGAGGCGGCTGGTCCAACGCGCCTCGCTGCGCTTCGGCCTCCTCCACCGTGGAGGACCTACGCCACCCTGGGCGACGCATCATCCACACAAGCCGGCAACAAGACGCCTGCTTGCGTTTCGCGCTAGCTGAAAAAACAACGAGAGACTCTCAATGAACCGTTCGACCATTACGTCCTTGTCCTTTCTCATCATCGCGCCGTTCCTCCGTGCCGACGCCTTCGACAACTACACGCTGCCGATCCTGCAAAAGGTGCCCGAGTTCGCCGGCGCGAAACTGGTCGAGGAACTCACGCCGGAAATGATCGTGCAGAACTCGCAGGTGCTGCCCGGCATCGAGGCGGCGTTTATCGTCGTCTACACCAACGACAACCGCTGGGCCAAATTGCAAGTCGTCGCCGCGCGGCACAAATTGCAGCAACCGGGCATGGATCCGGAATACGTGCCCATGTTGCGCATCGAGCGGTTCGTCACGTTTCGCGAAGGCAGCGAGCGGGCGATGATGGCATCCGGCCAGAATCTGAGTCTGTTCCCGGGCTTTCTCTGTCACCTCGATCTCGGTCAGGTGGTTCCGGCGAAGCTTGGCGGTGATTTGACGGTCAGCGAACCGAAGCCCAAGCAACTGCTGGTGAAGCCGGTGGGAAAAGCGAAGATTTACCTGATGACGAAGCCGATGCCGGAAGCCGCACCGAAGGGAACGCAGAAACTCACGGTCGGCGACAAATTCGAATCGTCCTATTTCAATGGGACCTACAAGATTTACGACGACGGCCGCCGCAGCGGGGTGCTGCGGTTGAAGGTCAACGGCGACGACGTGACCGGGACGTTCGTTTCGGACCAGAACGGCCGCGAATACGACCTCGAAGGCGCCGTGGCCAAGCCCAATCACAAGATCATCTTCGTGGTCAAACTCCCGCAGACGCAACAGACCTACGAGGGCTTCATGTTCACCGGCAACGGCAAAGCCATCGCCGGCAGCAGCAAGCTGCAAGACCGCGAAGCCGGTTTCTACGCCGTGCGGGTGGAATGACGAATTGATAGAGATGCATGCCATTCGCCGTACATGAATAAAGCCCCGGCTAAGTCTTCGAAGCCGGGGTACAGCCATTTTTTCTGAACACTTCCGCGCGCGGCCGGACATGATTAGGGTGAACGAACATCCCGAGGTTGATTCATGGCGATGGCCTTCGCTGCCCTGATGCGCTTGGTGCGGCCGGCTTTGGCCGAGCCGGATCGCGGGCTGGTCGAGCGCTTCGCGGTTGCCGGGGATCAGCAGGCGTTCGCGGCGCTGGTCGAGCGGCACGGGCCGATGGTGTTGGGAGTTTGCCGGCGGGTGCTGCGCGACGAGCATCGGGCCGACGATGCGTTTCAGGCCACTTTTCTGGTGCTGGCACGGAAGGCCGGGCGGCTTCACATCGATGGGTCGCTGTCGAGTTGGTTGTTTGGAGTGGCGCGGCGTGTGTCACTTGCTGCACGAAGATCAGAGCAACGACAGCAACGCTTGCGGTTTCGCGCTCGCTCGAACGACGAGGCGAGCGCGAAACCGCAAGCGAGCACTGGTGATTGGGACAACCTTCTCCAACTTTTGGATGAGGAATTGGCCCGGCTCCCCGACAAGCTTCGCGCCCCACTTCTGGCTTGCTATCTCGACGGCCGCACACAAGACGAAGCGGCCCACGAATTGGGTTGGAGCCTGAGCAGCGTGCGGCGGCGCTTGGAACAAGGCCGCGAATTGCTGAAAGTGCGCCTGACGGCGCGCGGGGCGGCCCTGTCGGCCGGTTTGTTCGCCGGGGCGCTGGCCCCAACGGCACGAGCAATGGTATCCGAGAATCTACGGCAAACCGCTTTGGCAATCGCGCCGCGCGGCGCGATCGTACCGCAACTCATTGCTCAACTGGCGCAGGAGGGCATGGGCATGTCCGCAATCACGAAGTGGACCATCGCACTAACCATCGCTTGCGGTTTCGCGCTCACCTTGAGCCTCGCGGCGACCGCGCAAAAACCGGCGAAGGAAAATCCCGCCCCCGCCAAACCGCCCGCCGCCGAAGTCAAACGCGACCGCTTCAATGAC
>JBGQCZ010000640.1:0-3734 GCA_041495645.1 Gemmataceae bacterium
AGCTCCGCGACGATTTGTTTGGGTGTCAGATCCATTTCGGCCTTTCATATCTCAACGACTTCGATGTTCCGGTTGGTATAGATGCAAATATCGCCGGCGATTTCGAGACTGGTGCGGACGATCTGGGCGGCCGAGAGGTCGGCGTGCGCGGAAAGGGCGCGGGCCGCTGCCAGGGCATACGCCCCGCCGGAGCCAATCGCGGCAATGCCGTCGCTTGGCTGAATCACATCGCCCGTGCCGCTCACCACCAGCAGGCTCTCTCGATCCATCGCGATCAGCATCGCCTCCAAGCGGCGCAAAAGGCGGTCCATCCGCCAATCTTTAGCCAGTTCAGCGGCGGCGCGCGGCACGCTGCCCTGGTAATCCTTGAGCTTGGCTTCGAAGCGCTCAAGCAAAGCGAACGAATCGGCGGCGCTGCCGGCAAAGCCAACGAGCACCTTGCCGTCGTACAAAGGGCGAATCTTCTTCGCGTCGCCTTTCATGACCACGTTGCCGAGCGTGACCTGCCCGTCGCCGCCGATGGCCGACTTGCCCCCGTGCTTGACGGCCAGGATGGTGGTGGATCGCATTCGGGCCACATCGGTTCCTCTCGTTCGTTTTCGCATCGATTCGTCCATTCGGCATCGGACGGCGGGAGCGCATTCTATCGCCGCGGTCTTGGTTATGATACAACACGGGGAAAGGCAGGCGCGGTTCATTCGCTCCAGAAGTGTGAGTCGGCTTCATGTCATCCATTCGCATCGGCACCCGCGGCAGCCCGCTCGCGCTCTGGCAGGCGAACTTCATCGCCGAGCAGCTTCGCGCCAGCGCTCCGGGACGGCAGGTCGAGCTCGTTATCATTCAAACGCAGGGCGATCAAATCCAGAACAAGCCGCTGGCGCAAATTGGCGGCGACGGCTTGTTTACCAAGGCGATTCAAGATGCGCTTCTGGCAGGAAAAGCCGATGTCGCCGTGCACAGCTTGAAAGACTTGCCGACAGCGCCGATCGACGGATTAACCCTTGCCGCCGTGCCACAGCGTGCTTCGACCCGCGACGCGTTCATTTCCAAGAAGCACAAGCGTTTCGATGATCTACCGCATGGCGCAACGGTGGCGACGGGCAGCATGCGCCGCAAAGCCCAGATTCTGAATCGACGCCCCGACCTGGACTTGGTCGATATTCGCGGCAACGTCGAAACCCGGTTGCGAAAGCTCGATGAATTGCAACTCGATGGTTTGATCCTGGCCGAGGCCGGATTGCAACGCCTCGGCCTCGGCCAAGTAGTTACAGAATTGCTCGACCAGGAATGGATGCTGCCGGCCGTGGGACAGGGGGCTCTCGGTTTGGAATGTCGCGCCGAAAATCGGGAACTGCGGAACTTGCTGGCCAGGCTCGACGATGCCGCCTCAAGTCAAGCCACGGCTGCGGAGCGGGCGCTGCTTTTGTCGCTTGGGGGCGGATGTCAGGTGCCGCTCGGGGCTCATGGGGTCGTCGCTAACGGCGTGCTGAACTTGCGCGCTGCGATACTCTCGGCCGATGGTTCGACGCGAACGGCCGGCGAGGTAGCGGGACCACCGGAACGGGCGGAAGACCTTGGCCGCGAATTGGCGGCAAGACTCATGTCTGGCAATCGTTAGGCCGCGGCGCGAGTCGGTAATTCGCCGAGATCGGCCAATTGAGCCAAATCCGCTCGCAAGCCGGAGATTTGCGATTCGTAAGCTCTGCGCTCTTCGAGCCAGGCGGCGCGGGCGGATTCGAGTTGGCGGTTCGCATCGCCGGCGCGGCGGTGTTCGTCCTCGGCCTCGGTCAATTGTTGTGCTAATCGCTGCTCGTGTTGGACCAATTTCACCTGGTCGGTTAGCAATTCACCATAGACTTGGCGAAGTTCTGCGTCCTCGACTGCAAGCGCGTCTCGCTGTCGGACGAGTTCGCGCTTGGCGACGAGGGACTGGCGTTCCCACCGGCGGCGCAGGCGTTCGATGCGGCGCGCTGTAGATTTTGGCCGGCCGGTTTCGACCAGAAACTCGGCGCGAGCTTCTTCCAATGCCATCGCTTGTTCGGCGAGCGCCTGCTGCGCTTCGCGAAGTGATTCTGCCCGATGGCGGCACTCGTCGCGTTGTTCGATGAAAACTTCGCGGACCTTGATTGTCTGCGCGGCCAGTTTGCGAACACGCGCTGTTTCGACGTGCCGGCGCTCGCGCCAACGCTGAAACAACACGTTGAGCGCCTGTTCCCGCCGTTGAGCAAGCTGTTCCCGCTCGGCGAGCTCGGTTTGCATGCGGTCCCGTTCGCCGCGTTGGGCCGATTGCCGCAGCGCCAGTTCGGCCGAAGCGCGTTCCAACTCGCGCCGCCTGCGGGCAATTTGGTCCCGTTCTTGGCGCAATCGCTCGCTGTCGGCGGTCAAATCGTGAATTTGCTCGTCCAGTGCTCGCTCTCGCCGTTCGAGGTCCATCGCCAGGGCTTCCATCTCGGCGACGGCTTCGATCTGTTTTGCTTGCCAGTCTATCTCGGCCTGTGCCAAGCGTTCGCACATCTCCGCCAATTGGGCGCGCTGATCGGCGAGCATCGTGACTTGCTTTTGGAGCGCGGCTTGACCGCGGCGATAATCGTCCTCACGCTGCGCCAACGCGACTTCCACTGCTTGCGGCAGCGGTGGAAAGACAATTTCGGCGGAGGGCAACGGCGTCGGAGAGTGTTGAAGTTTCTGGTGAATCAACAATCGTCGGGCGCTGCTGATCCGATTCTCCAGCCCCCGCGCCTCGGCCCGGAGCGATTCGCATTCGTGCTCCAAACGCGGGCGCTCCTGCTGAAGCCGGCGTTCGATCTCCGAAAGCTCTCGTTCTTTCCGTTCCAACAACCGGCGAAGCGAATTCAACTCAGTTTCTTTGCGATTCGATTCCGCTCGCGACTGCTTGCGCTCGTCTGCAAGCTGCCGGGTTTCCTCGCCAAGCCGCTGCCGGGCTTTTCGGGCCGATTCGCGATCCTGGTTCAATGCTGCGGACTCGCGGTCGATTGCTTGACGCGTGTGTTCGAGTGCAGCTTGTTTTTGTTCCCAATGTTGCCGTTCGGCAGTCCAATGGCGCTTGCAGCGGCGGAGGAATTTGCAACGCAGTTCGCGCAAGCGGTCGCGTTCGGTCACGGCTTCGCCGTGGATTTTGGACGCTTCGTCAAGCATTCGGTCCTGTTTGGTACGCTCCTGGCGAAATTGCTCGCGGGCGACGCTGAGTTGTTCGTGCAGGTGATCCAAGTTGCGCTGTTTGTCCTCGAAGCGCTGAGAAAGTTGGCGTTCCTGTTGAGCGATGGCGAGTTCGCGCTCGTGGAGAGCGGCTTCACGGTCATCGAGCGCCGCTTGCTGGGCGACCAGCGCCGCGACCAGCACGCGCGCGGCATCGTAATCCGGCTCGATGGGCGCTGTGGCTGAAGGCACGCTCATGGCGAACCTCGAACGAGGCGTGGACCCACGACATGAAAGGAAGATGCCTCATTCGAGATATCGGCTGAGAAGGAGGGAAATGTTGATAAATCCGAATGATCGGGATGGGAAGGCGGCCAGCACAATCGGCAAAGTTTGCCACCGCGCTACGTCACTTGTTGGTTTCGGGCTTCGCTTTGTGTTCAATCTCGGCGGGCTTGTCTTCCGATTTTTTGCCGCTCACCGCCTTGGCCAGCAACAGCCCCATCAGCACGGCGATGATCGTTCCGCCGACGCCGGCGCCGAGCATGATGAAGTCGCGTTGATCGAGATCGAAAAGG
>JBGQCZ010000641.1:0-3734 GCA_041495645.1 Gemmataceae bacterium
AATTTGTGCCTTAGTGAGTACATCTTGCAATCCTTCGGCAACCCGGCTTTTCGACGGAGCCGGGAGAATGCGAGAGTCAGCGTCTGCCGCGTCCACGGCGTGTGTTTGACGCAGGTAAAGACGTGCTCGGCATCAAACCCGTCTTGCGCCCACGGGCGGCGTCTGGGGTCAGTCGTTGCGGTCAATGGGAGGAAATAGTGTTTTCTGTTGTTGATCCATTTCCACACCACGCCGATCGATTCCTTGGAGCGATACAACGCCCGGTAACCGGCGTATCCCTTCGCTTTGAAATGGGCCACGACCTGGCGGACGGGCAACGATCGCGACGGTTGCGATTCCAACAACTGCTTCAACTCAAGCGCCATCGGCAGACGGCGCGTCTGCTGCAAATAGCGAAGCAGTTTCATCACGGGCGGCGTGAAGATAAGGATCCGCGGCCGTCCGGTTTTGCGGGCCGTCTTGTGCTCTTTCAGGCGAGCGATCTTTTGCTCCCAATCAATATCGTCCCAACGAAGCGACGACAATTCACCGGGCCGCGCGCCCGACCATTTCAACGCAACGAGAAACCTGCGAAGGTCCGGATCGGCGTGGCGCAGTATGGCTTGAAACTCGGCTTCGGTCATGCACCTGCCAGTCGGCTTTGCTTCTTTCAGCCGAATGCCTATGAGCGGGTTGCTTTGCAAGATCCCGTTTTCGGCTGCCCACGAAAACGCGCGGACCACGGAGGCTTTCACACCAGAGCGCGTCCACGGCGAGCGGTAGCGGTCCGCGTTTTCGTGAATCCATTTCTTGACCTCGAAGCCCGCCAATTCCATGCAGAGCTTGTCGCTGAAGTCGGCGCGGAAGTGCTCAAGATGGCGCTTGCGGCTCACCAGTGACCGCTCGTTGATTTCATTCGGCGCATCGAGCAGATACGCGTCGATGACCTGAGCGACGGTCACAAGCTTGCGTGGATCAACGGATGCCCCAAGCAATTTCGTCACTTGTGCCAGAAGAAGCTGGACGTCCCCGACTGCCGGATTCTCGACCTTGGCCGCCGGATTCTCGGCTTGGACCACTTGCTTTGCGTGCCGTCGCCGCGGTCGCTCGCGGTCACGGCCTACGAGGCAGCGCCCGCGGGCTTCCCACGCGGCCATCATCGCGGTGTACCGATCGCGGCTCGCCCGTGTGTCGTATTTGCCAAGATAAAAGTCTTTGCGCCGGCCAGTCTCCACGTCGAACAGATTCACAAGCGCCTGCCCGGTGGCCTTGTGATGTTGATAACTTGGGGCTTGTGCATGTCGTGACATGGCGGCATCCTCAAACGGCTTGGGTGGTGACGGGTTGCACGACTGGCTTGCGTGGCGGCTTCGGGGCAGGCGTCGGCAACCGGAGCGGATTGCCCCAACCGAGAGGGCGGCGTGGACGCGGGCGAATCGGTGTGACGCGTTTCATGGGAGAGACTCCGGAGAGAGTGAAGAGAAGGGCCGGCCATCGTGCGCCGGCTCGAGGAATCTAACTTCACGAGTGGTTCGTGTCGTGGTTAGCCGTGCTACGCTCCTGGCGATCCGTGCGAATGGCCGTTGCCGTGGTTGTTGCCTTGCTCTGGCTCGCCGAAAATCACCCATCCACCGTGAGGCTTGACCGCATTCGTCTTCGGATCGCGAAGCTGGGGGAAAAGGATTTGCCCTTCGCCGCGCCGCAAGCCAAGCCGCCATTCGGCCCCGCAAGAAGGGTTTTTGCAGACGTGCATTCTGTATTTGTTGTTTTCGGCGTCAGTTCTCGTGACAAACGTGATGCTGGTCGAGTTGCAAAGCCCGCAGGGTTTCGGCGTAAAGGCCTCGCACAGAGCCGCGAGTTGGTCGAACAATTCCGCAGGCGTTTTTGCTTCCGCTTCCAGGATGACCGATGGTGCGGCCTTGAACTGAATCTTCATGGCAGTTGCTCGGTGTTGTGGTGACTGGGAAACCCGCCGCGCTGGGAGCAACGGCGGGCGAATGGGTGGTCAGAACGGCTGGCCATTGGGACTGGCGAACTCCGCGCCCGACATCAGCGGAGCATCCGGCAGCGGCGACAACTCGCCGTCGTGGGAAATCATCAGCGGTTCGGTCGTGCAGGAGTCGAAGTCGCCGATAAGCGCGATTGCCTCGCGCTGGTCGGAGTTGAGCATCATCTCGCGGCCGAACTCGAACACGGCTACCGTGTCGTGGAAGAAGCTGCGGACAGTGCGCACGCCGAAGCTGCCGTTGCCCGCCGTGAAGACGCAGGCCGCGCCGGTCTTGCTCGCCTCGCGTGCGGCGACTCGTGCGGCGACGATGGAGGTGAAGGCGGGTTGCGGGGGAGTGGGGGCGGAAATAGGTTGCATTTGATGGCTCCAAATAACACTTGGGGCTGTCCAGGGACCGGGATGTTTCAGCATCGCCGGTCCCACTTTTTCCTGATGGCACATTGCAACATCAGGCGACAGAGTATAAGATACGCCAAGTGACATTAACAGTCAATGTCACTTGGCGTATTTTCTTGAAATGAGTCACCATGTCATTCGGCAACCGGCTGAGACAACTGCGCGAGAAAGCGGGCTGGACTCAGAAGCAACTGGCGGACGCATCCGGTATTTCGCAAGGCAGCATCGCGAACCTTGAACAAGACCGACGCGCCCCCACATGGGAAACTGTGCAAGCCCTGGCCGGCGCGCTCGGCGTCGATTGCAACGCGTTCAACGTCACCGGCGCCACGACCGCCAAGCCGCGTGGCCGCGGGCGGCCGGCGAAGGCGAAGCGAAGGGGGAAGCAATGAAACCACTTGCAGCCGCCGTCAGCAGCCAGGAGGCATCCGACGTCGCCCTGGCGGCCGAAGCTAAGAAACTAGTTCGCCAGATCGGGCTGGGAAGTTGGCGGCTGGCGGACATCTTCGCCGAATTCAAGCAGCGTGGCCGAAGCCAGCGGCAAATCGCCACGGAGTGCGGAACCAACCAAAGCACTGTTTGTTGGTATCTCAAATGCGCTGAGCGATTCCCTAGGGAATCAAGCCGCCCGACGTTGAATTCGGATTGTCGAAAAGAGTTGTTTTGATGTTCCTTCGTGCCGTTGAAGATTACCCGCTCGGAAGCAAACGACCGGTGTTCATGGACGGCGTCGACGTGTGGCTTGAAGTGCGAGCGTAAGGCCAGCAAGGCAAAGCGAAAACCAAATGACTCTCCGCTCCCGGTTACAAACTCTTCGCCGATTTCCTCGAAGAGCGCGGCGAGTGCTGCTCGCCGATCCGCGCTGGCTGGTTCGCGGCCAGCTCGTGACCGAGCCCGGCCCCGATTGTGTGGCTCGATATGTCGCTTCGCCAGCGCATAGACTCACTTCCACCTCGCATGGAAACTCACCCATGACTATCACCTTCAATTGCCCGAGCTGCCAGTCCGCAATGACTGCTGCTGACGGATCGGCCGCGAAGCTCGTGCAGTGTCCCAAGTGCAAGCGCCCGGCTACTGTTCCAGGCAAGCAGACCGCGGTCACGACGGCCCGGCCCGCAACGCCCGAACGAATACCGACGCTGATGCCGGCGGACGAATGGCAACCCGTGGACGACGAGTCGGAAAACGGCCCGATACTCGTGACGTCAGATCCTCGCAAGCTGCGAAGAGAATTATCCTTCATTCAGCTTCGGCAGCGCGTTCGGGGATTGTGCGGCAAAGTTCTAGGCCCGTCAGCCGGCGAGCGCCTTGTGTGCGCGTTGACCGTGGCCATCATTCCGTTCGCCCTGAG
>JBGQCZ010000642.1:0-3732 GCA_041495645.1 Gemmataceae bacterium
ACGAATGGTTAAACTCCCACCAATGCGCGATGCAAAAATCGGCGAAGTGCTCGATGAACTGTTGGCTCGTGTTGGACCGCTGAAGGGTTTCGAGGAGGGAGAATGGCCGCCTAGCATTACCTACCGGATCCGGAACAACCAGATCTTCATCGTTCCGGGGTACATTCCCCAAGTTCCGAGCGTCGGCGGTCCGACCAATGGCCAGGAAGATCTCGGCAACCTCACGGCCAATCAGATGCTCGAACAGGTAGAAGGCGAGCCGGTCACGCTTTCGGTCGAAGATAAGTCGTTCCTGGAAGTGCTACAGGAATTGCGGCGAACGACCGGACATAATATCGTGCTGGATGCGCGGCAAAAGGACAAAGCCAAGATGATGGTAGCCGCAACGCTGCACGATGTCCGCTTGTTGGCGGCCCTGAGAGTGCTCGGCGACATGTGCGATCTGCAACCGGTCGCGATGAGCAACGTCTACTACATCACGTCGAAGGAAAACGCAGCCACGCTGCAGAAAGAAATCGACCGGCGTCGTTACGGCGAACCATTCCAGGGCGGCGGAATTGGCCTTGGCGGGCCGGGACTTGGCGGCGGGGTGGCCCCAACCGTACCGCCTGCCGCGCCCAAAGAAGAATCCAAGAAGGACCCGTCGAAAAAGGAATGACTGTTAGGTGCCGTTCTCAATGGTTGAACAGAAACGCTGGGCTGTTGATAAGCACCCAGGCCAAATCCTGTGCGCCGAGCAGCCGCGCGTCGGCCGGAGGCGGGGCGTCCGCTACTGCCGCCTGACGGCGTTGCAATTCGGCATCGAGTCCGCGGTAAAAACTTGCCACCGCGGCCGCTTGTTCCGGAGTTCGTTTTGCCAACGGCGCCAGAATCGCTTGCTGCACCGGGGCGGGGAGCGATTCCTTCAGCATCGGTTCCTTGGCCGTCGTCACGGAGATGCGGAACTTGCCGATGTTGTGGTCCATGCCCGGAAACCGCTGATCCATTGCGATCGTGAATGTCGTGCCTTCCGCGAATCCGATCGGCATGGCGGTCTTGAACATGGCCGCGTGCGGCATGCCCAGTTGCGGGGCGACGGCCCAACCCGTGTCGGGGTTGTTGTCGATGGCGTTCGCGACCGGGTAGCCATCCTGCGAGAAATCGGCGACCGCGCCAGTCAATTTCAACGACTTGGGCTTGGCGGTGTCGCCAGTCTTGCCGAATTGCACCTTGAACTCGTTCAACACGAAGTTGCCGTTTGGCGGGCGGCCCGGCCCCTTTGACGGCAAGCTCGGATCGGTAAGCACTTCCAAGCGAATTCCGGTGATTCCTTGCAGCTTCGTGGTCGCCGTCATCGAGTAGAGTTCCGGGTAACCGTTCTTGCCACTAGCCAGAACCGAACCGTCTTTCTGTTTCGTCAGAACAGCGCCGCCCTTTGATTTCACATCCGCCAGATCGAGCGTTTCCCAGACCGTCGGCTGGCCGGATTTCTTTTCCCATTCGGCTTGTTTGGCGGGAAGCAGCGTCTCATACGCCTTGAGTTCATCGACGCGCTTCTGGTAGAGGGCCAACAACCGCTTTTGGTCGTCGGCCGCGGCTTTCAGCGCCGCAACGCCGGTTGCGATTTCCTTTTCGGTCGGTTTGCGGCACAGAATCATGACGAAGATCTCTTCGACGACCTTGCGATCGTCTTTCTCGGCGGCCACGACCTTGGCGATGTTGTTGGCCGGATCGCGCAGCGCCTCGCCGACCACCGGGCCGTTGACCATATTCAACACCGGACCGAGCATCATGCCGCTGGAGCGCTCGCATTCGCAGGCGCTTTCACGCGGCGGTTTGCCGAATATTTCCAGAAACCCGCCGGGAATCGGCACGTTGCTGTCGATGAGTTGCGCCGCCCGTGCGCCCGCTGGCAGGCCGGGGAGCTTCGGCGTCGAGCCGGTGGCCCGGAAAATCGCGTCAAACAGCACTTCGGCGGGCAACCGGCGTGCCAACGCGTGCGAATAATTCAACTCGTCGTCGGCGTTCCATTTGTTCGTTGAGATGGAGTGTTGATAGACGCGCGACTTACAAATTGCTTTCATCGTCGCCTGAACGTCGAATTTGCTGGCGATGAATTCGGTCGTTAGATAATCGAGGAGTTGAGGATTGCTCGGCGGGTTGCCGGCGCGGATGTCGTCGATCGGCTCGATCAAGCCGGTGCCCAACAAATAGGCCCAGAGGCGATTTACATAGCTCTTCGCGAAATAAGGATTGTCTTTCGAGGCAAGCCAATGCGCCATCTGCTGCCGGCGCGTCTCGGTCTCCGGCGCCAGGTCCTTGTGCATGTAGGGGAATTTCGGTTTGGCGATTTCGCCGGTGCGGATCTGTTTTACGTCGCCGCTCTTGTTGTCGAAAATTACCTCGACGAGCGGCACCGCGCGTTCGACGTCCGAGCCGCCGATCGTCTTTCCCTTGTAGACCGGGTCCTCGCGGCGACCCACCTGCGCGAAGAACGATGCCAGCTGATAATACTGGTCCTGGGTCCAGCGCTCGAACGGATGGTCGTGGCACTTATTGCAACTGAAACGAATGGCGAGGAAGAGTTGCGTGGTGTTTTCCATCGCCCCTTCCGCGTCGCGCAGAATCTTGAAGTATGCCGCCGGCGGGTTTTCGACGTTGGAGCCGCCCGCCGTTAGAGTCGAGCGAACGAATTCGTCGTAGGGCATGTTCTTGCCAATGGCCGAGCGAATCCAGCCGCGCAGCGCCGAGGCGCCCTTGTCGCCCAGGAACTTACGATTCACCTGCAGCAAATCCGACCATTTGTTGGTCCAATGCTCGACAAACTCCGGGCTGCCAATGAGGTGATCGACAAGTTCGTCGCGCTTGACGCGCGCTGGCCGCGGATCGTCCACGAATTTCTTCACTTCCGCGGTAGTCGGCGGCAAGCCCGTCAGGTCCAGATACACCCGGCGCACGAATTCGTCGTCCGTGCATAATTCGCTCGGCAGGATTCGCATCTGCTTGAGCTTGTCGTACACCAGTTCGTCGATCCGGCCGTTGACCGGCACTTCCTTCCATTGGAAGCCGGACCGATCGCCCATGACGATGAGCGTGCTGGCGTCGTAGGCGCCTTCGTAGCGGGCCAGCACCGTGGCCTCGCCGCGGCGAACTGCGGTCACCAGGCCGGTCTTGTCCACCGTGGCGATTTCCGTGTTGCTGCTGTCGATGAAGGCTTCGGCGGTCACGTCGCGCACCGTTCCGTCGGCGTAGGTTGCTTGCACGGTCATTTGCTGCTTCATGCCCGGCAACTGCAGCGTGGCGCCTTTTGGCCCAACTTCAATCTTCGCCACGCGCGAGGTCTTCGGATCGAATTGCACGCCCTCGCCGATCCAGGTTCGCAAAAGTTCGTAGTACGGTTCACCCGGTTGCATCAGCGCGCCTCCGACGTGGGGCACGCCGCCCGCCGGCTTCAATAACATCAGGCTGCGATCGGGAGCGGCCCGGTTGAATCGCCGCGCTTCGAGATCATCGGTCAACGAACGATAATCGAGCAGCGGATCGTAACCGCGCAGGCTGAGCTTGAAGCCGTTTTTGCCGGTCGGGGTGCCGTGGCAGGCGCCGCTGTTGCAGCCCCCCACGTTCAGAGCGGCAATCAAATCATTGCGAAAACTGATTGGCCGAGGCTCGTCAAAGTCGCGGACGGTTACCGGCACCTGCGCGCGGAGTGACCCGGCTGTCACAAGCAGGTTCGTCGTGCCGTTTTGCAGCGGG
>JBGQCZ010000643.1:0-3727 GCA_041495645.1 Gemmataceae bacterium
GGTTCGCCGTCGCGGCGGTAGTTCGGGGTGGTGCCCCAGTTGAGCTTGTCGTGCAGAGTGCGGTAATAGCTGCGGCCGGGAACCTTTACCAATTGGAACGAAACCGGGGCCTGCCGGACCGAAATCCGCGACCCGGTCCTCATCTCGATCACATCCTGCCCGTCGACGATCAAAAAGACCGCTGTCGCCTTGTTGACCACGATGGTGTACTCCTTGTCGGCGGTTTCGACCACGGTGCGGCTGCCGAGCGAGTGCGGGCAGATGGGCGTGACGACAAAGGCCCGCAAATCCTGAGCGAGAATCGGCCCGCCGGCCGAAAGCCCGTGGGCGGTCGAGCCGATAGGCGTGCTGACGATCAGACCGTCGCCGCGGTAGGTGGAGACGGTCTCGCCGTCGATGATGAGGTCCATGTCGAGCATGTGAAAGGGCGGACCACTCTGGACCACCACGTCGTTCAGGCCGAGGATCGTTCGCGGCCCGGCCGGGGTTTCGGCAACGCACTCGAACATGAGATGTGAAGTGACCTTGTAATTCCCGGCGACGACTTGCGGAATCGCGGCCCGCACTTCGTCGGTCGAGAGATCGGCGAGGAAGCCGAGCTTGCCGAGGTTGATGCCGAGGACGGGGACTTGGCGGCGGCACATCTGCCGGGCGGCACGCAGGATCGCGCCATCGCCGCCCAGGACCAGGGCGACATCGGCGGCGTGTTGCGACAAATCTTCGGATTGATTGAGATCGAATACGACAACTTCGCCGTGTTCCTTCAGAAACGGGATGAGCGTTTGCGCTGCTTCGCGGACATTGGGACGGTCGGCGTTCCCCAGCACGAAGAAGCGCATGAAATGATCTCGCTACGCGACGGAATGCAATCGGGTCCGCGACCGGATCGCCTGGCAGATTCCGTTCACGTCCAGACCCAGCATGGCCAAGAGTTCGCCGCGCTCGGCATGTTCGATGAACCGGTCCGGAACGCCCAAACGAATGACATGCCGGGAATCGACCCCCGCCGCATTGGCCGCTTCCAGCACGGCACTGCCGAAGCCGCCTTCGAGCGTCCCCTCCTCCACCGTGACCACGACTTGCGTTTGCTCGATGGCCCGAAGAATCGTATCGCGATCGAGCGGCTTGGCGAAGCGGGCATTGATGACACCGACGCTAATGCCTTCCTCGCGCAGCTTCTGAGCGGCCTTGACGCACGTGGGAAACAGGCTGCCGAAGGCCACGATTATGGCGTCTTCGCCCCATTCCCAAACCTCCGCCCTGCCCTGCTCGATCGGCGCGACTTCGCGATCGACCTTTTCGAGATTCGCCTTCGGATAGCGCATCGAAGCCGGGCCGTCGTGCTTGAGCGCCCAGTCGAGCATGGGCGCCACGTCCTGCTCGTCGCCGGGCGCCATCACCACCATGTTCGGGAACAGCCGCATGTAGACGATGTCGAAGCAACCGTGGTGCGTCGGTCCGTCCGGCCCGGTGAGCCCGGCCCGGTCCAGCGTAAACGTCACCGGCAGGTTCTGAAGGGCGACTTCCTGGAAGATCTGGTCGAAAGTGCGTTGCAGGAAGGTCGAATAGATATCGACGATCGGCCGCGCGCCGGCTTTCGCCTGACCCGCAGCGAACGCCACGGCGTGCGATTCGCAAATGCCCACGTCAAAGAACCGCGTTGGGAACTTTTCGCGCACCTTTTCCAGTTTGTTTCCTTGACACATCCCGGCGGTCGTGACCGTGACACGCGGATCGGCTTCCATCGCGCGGGCGATGGCGGCGCTCGCGACGTCTGTGTAGGCCTTGCTGCCGCCCTTGCGGAGCGCGACGATGCTGCGGTTCGGACCGACCTCGTCAAACACTGGCGGGGTGTGGTAGGTCACGGGGTCGGCGCTCGCCTGTGCCACGCCGTGTCCCTTTTCAGTAAACACGTGCAGCAGCACCGGGCCGGGAATGTCCTTCACATGCTGCAACGTCCGCCGTAGCGACGGCAGATCGTGCCCGTTCACGGGGCCATAATAGCGGAAGCCGATTTCCTCGAAGAGCATGCCGTCTTTGAGCACGGCCTTGATATTGTCGCGGAGATGTTCGAGCGCGTTGTGCGCCGCCGTGCCCACCAGCGGAATGGCCGACAACAATTCGCTGATGGAGCGTTTCGAGCCAGTGTAGACGCTAGACATGCGGCAGCGGTCGAGATAGCCCCCGAGTGCCCCGACGCGCGGGCAGATCGACATTTTGTTGTCGTTGAGAATGACCAGCAGGTTCTTGTTCAAGAAGCCGGCATTGTTGAGCGCCTCGAAGACGATGCCCGAGACGAGGGCGCCATCGCCGACCACGGCCACGCTATGCCGATCCGCCTGGCCCATGATTTCATCGCCGATCTTGAGCCCAAGCGCTGCGGAAACGCTGCAGCCGGCGTGGCCGGTCATGAACAAGTCGTATTCGCTCTCGTGCGGATTCGGGTAACCCATCAACCCGCCGCGAGTGCGCATGGTGTCAAAGCGCTTGTAGCGGCCGGTGATCAACTTGTGCGGGTAGATTTGGTGGCCGGTATCCCAGATCAGGCGATCGTGCTTGAAATCAAAGGTTAGATGGAGGGCGAGGGCTAGTTCGACGACTCCGAGGTTGCTGGCGAAGTGGGCCGGGCGAATGCTGAGGACGCGAACCAGCTCATCGCGCATTTCCTGGGCGAGTTGCTGGAGTTGCTCGTCGGTGAGCTTACGCAGGTCAGTTGGGGATTCAATTCCCGAGAGGAGTTCGCTCATGCTATCGCCTCCGACAAGGGGATCGTCAGCGGTCCGGTTTGCCCATCATCCGAACCAGGGCAGCCAGAGGCTCGGCCGGTTGTCCCAATGGCCGCAATGCCTCGCTGGCTTGTTCAACAAATGATTCTACGCGCCGCCGGCTCTCTTCGACACCCAAGAGTCCGGGATAAGTCAATTTCCCGCGGGCCGCATCTTTCCTCACCCGCTTGCCCGCCGCAGCCGCGTCACCTTCCACGTCCAACAAATCATCGGTAACCTGGAAAGCCAGCCCGAAACAGCGCCCGAAGGTGTCGAATGCTTGCCCGAGCGCCGCATCCGGTCCGCCACGCCGTTCACCTTGAACCGCCAATAATCCAAGCCGCAAACTCGCCCGAAACAATGCCCCGGTCTTGCGCGAATGGATGCCGGCCAGGCCCGCCATATCTTGAGACACCTTCGCGCCCGAAATCTTCCCGTCCCAAGTCAGATCATCAACCTGCCCGCCAACCATCCCCACCGCCCCGGCCGCCTGTGTTAACTCCCGGATACACAGTGTTGCCGTTTTGGGTGGGTAATCCGACGCCAGCACCTGGAAAGCCAGGGTCAACAGCGCGTCGCCGGCCAGAATCGCCAGTGCCTCGCCAAACTTCTTGTGCGAGCTCGGCCGCCCGCGGCGCAGGTCATCGTCGTCCATCGCCGGCAGGTCGTCGTGAATCAGCGAATAACCATGCACCATCTCGACCGCACAACCCGCCGACAGGGCATCCTCCGCCTTCCCGCCGCTCGCTTCCGACGCCAGCATGGCGAGCAACGGCCGCATTCGCTTTCCGGGCGCCAGCAAGGAATACTCGATCGCCTCTCGCAACGTCGCCGGGCAGCCGTCGATGTATTTCAACAACGAGCGCAACCGATCCTCGACCAGCACGCGGTGCTCGGCAAGCAAGTTAGCGATGTCGCGGCCCACGCGCTTCGGTCTCCATTCGGGAGCGATTCATTCAAAC
>JBGQCZ010000644.1:0-3724 GCA_041495645.1 Gemmataceae bacterium
CGGTTTCAGCGGCGCTCGGATTTGGAAGGTTGACGCAACGAATCGGTCCCTTTGCCTGAAGGTCTGGCCGAGCGAACTGAAACAGGAACGTCTGGCTCGCGTGCATTCCTGGATGGGCGACGCTCGCGAAGCCGGGTTGCGATTTGTTCCCGAGGTTTTTCGTAAAGCCGACGGATCCTCGTGGCGTCTGGAAGCCGGCCGCCTTTGGGACCTCACCGAATGGATGCCGGGAACCGCCAACTTTCACGAAAACCCTTCGTCCGCCCGAATCGCGGCTGCTTGTTCGGCGCTTGCCAGTCTTCATGAAGTTTGGCGCCGGCCGGGTTGTCAAGCGGGGCCCTGCCCAGCCGTGTTGCGTCGTCTGGCTGCCCTGGCCGAATGGCGCGAATTGCTCCAATCCGGTTGGCGGCCAACATTTGGACCCGAAGAACTCGACCCAGTCGCGCCGCTCGCAAACAAAGCCTGGCCCCTCATCTTGGCACTGACCACCGAACAGGAAAAAATGCTCGAACCGTATCGCAACATCCACATGCGACTGCAACCGTGTCTGTCCGACATCTGGCACGACCACGTTCTGTTCACCGGGGACGTGATCTCGGGAATCATCGACTACGGCAGCATGCGAATTGATTCGCCCGCCACCGATCTCGCGCGCTTGCTTGGCAGCCTCGCCGGTGACGACGAACTGCTCTTTCAAGCCGGGATGAACGCCTACCGCTCGATTTGCGGCCCGAATACGCCTGATGCGGAATTCGTCCGCATTTTGGATCACAGCGGAACCGTGATCGCGGTCGCCCAATGGCTGCGCTGGCTGTACCTCGATGGCCGCCAATTCGAAGATCGAAACGCCGTGGCCAGGCGGCTTGGCAATCTTGTTACTCGACTGGAGCGATGGGCCGGTCCCGACCGGCTTGAAGTCTAAATCAATGCGCGTGATTCAGCGGCACACAAGCCTGACGCGCCAGCGAAGGATCGCGGGCTACCCTTCGCTGGCGCGTCAGGCTTGTATGCTGGCAACCGCGCTTGCTTTCGTCTAATCTGTCCGTGTAGTCCTCACTATTGGAGTCGATCGATGAGTCGACAAAACCTACTGATTAGTAGCAATTGCCTGCTGGCCCCGCTGCTCATCGCGCCATTTGCGTTTCCATCGCTGGCCGCAACGGAAGAGCCTGTCGCCGATCCCGAAACTCGCGCCGTCGTGAAGGTTCTTAGCGATCAGGAGGCCGCCTGGAACAAAGGCGACTTGAAAGGCTTCATGGGAGGATATTGGAATTCGCCCGAACTCACTTTTTACTCCGGTCGCGACAAGCGAAAGGGGTGGAAGGAAACTTACGAACGGTACCAGGAGCGATATCAAAAAGAAGGCCGCGAGATGGGCAAGCTGGCCTTTAGCGAACTGCTTATCGAGCGCCTGTCCGATACGAAAATGCTGGTGCGCGGCCGGTGGAAGCTCAAACTCTCAGACGACACCATCGACGGGCTGTTTTCGCTGATCGTCGAAAAGAAACCGGAGGGTTGGCGGATCGTGCACGACCACACGTCGGCCGGCGAGCAAAAACCAAAGAACCCGAAAAAGGAACCATGAGCGGACTCGGTTACGACGCCATCGTGGTCGGCATGGGCGGAATGGGCTCCGCGACGGCGTTCGAAATGGCCCGGCGCGGAATGCGTGTTCTTGGCTTGGAGCAATTCGACCTGGTTCACGATCGCGGCAGTTCCCACGGCCAAACCCGCATCATTCGCACCGCCTATTACGAACATCCCGGCTACGTTCCGCTCGTCCGGCGCGCTTTTGAACGCTGGCGCGATCTTGAACATCGCATGGGCCGCACGTTGCTGACCGATTGCGGTTGTCTGACCATTGGCCGGCCAGGCAGCGAGGTCGTGCAGGGCGTTTGGCACTCCGCCGCACAACACGGACTCGCGATTGAGGATTTGCAGCCGGCCGACCTGCGCCGGCGGTTCGCACCTTTCCAATTCTCCGATGAATATCAGGGAGTTCTCGAACATGATGCCGGTTTCCTCTACGTCGAGGAGTGCGTGCGTGCTCATCTCGACGCTGCTTTGCAACTGGGCGCCGACATCCATGCGGGCGAGTTGGTATTGGACTGGAAGTCGTCCGGTTCCCGTGTGGAGGTGACAACCAGCCGCAGTTATTACTCGGCCAATTGTCTGATCCTCACCGCCGGACCTTGGGCCGGGCAATTGCTGAGTCAGTGGGGGAATTGTCTAACCGTCATGCGTCAAACTCCACACTGGTTCAAGACCACGGATGATGCCAAGTTTCATCGCAACGTATTCCCGGTCTTCATCGCGGACGTGCCGGAGGGCTTCTTCTATGGCTTTCCCGTGATCGACTCGCACGGCCTCAAGGTCGCCCGTCATTACGGCGCCCCGGAATTGCCCGATCCGTCGCACATCATTCGCGAAGTCACGGCCGACGACGAACGACCCGTTCGTGATTTCCTAAACAGCCATCTGCCCAGCGCCAGCGGCCCGCTTCTTCGCGGACAAGTTTGCACGTACACGCTCACTCCCGACCGCCATTTCATCCTGGACCGCCACCCCGAGCATGCCAACGTGGCCATTGCGGCGGGCTTCAGCGGCCACGGCTTCAAGTTCGCTTCTGTCGTGGGAGAAATCATGGCCGATCTCGCGACGACCGGGCGCACGGATCATTCGATCGACATGTTTCGCATTACGCGTTTTGCCAGGCCAAAACGTTGGCGGCGAAAGGAAATCTACCCGTAGCCGCAGGCTTTAGCCTGCGCGGGGCGCGACGGCATCCCTGCGCAGGCTAAAGCCTGCGACTACGGGACAAGTCTGGAATTGGCGGTCGCCTTATTGCGCCTGGCCCGCGTCGAAACGACGCAGCAAATGGGGCCGGCTGACACGCGTTCTTCCCGCGTCGCGGCGAAGGGCACGAACCGGCCGATTGGAACTGGGAGTAACTCCCGGGAATTGGAACACAATGGGCTCGGTGATTCTGGTGTCCGGCGAGGAGTGTCTCGCCGCGGCCTGGCGTTCGCGAATCTCGCGCAATTCGACGCCGGCAACCAGGTTTGGCAGGCGTACGTTTCCGGAAAACTGGAACCGCGCGGCATTCAACGTCTTGCGGGCTTCGTCGAACCGATTCACGTCGCATAGCGCCTCGACCAAGGAGTCGAGAATCTCGAAATCATCCGGCGCTAACTCCACCGCTCGCCGGAGCAATTCCAGGCCCCTGCGCACCCGGCCCATTTCGACGAAATACGATCCACCGATGGCCAGAAAATCCGCGTCGTGCGGAGCTAGCTCAAGGGCCCGGCGGTGATGCCGTCCCGCCAGCCGCGAATCGCACTGCGGGTCGCTCTCGATCGCGCGGGCAAGCAAATGGTGCACGGTCGCATTCGCCGGTTCCAACCGCAGCGCGACTCGCAAACACTTGCGGGCCGCCCGGAACTGGCCCACGTCCAGATACGCTTCACCCATCGCTTGCCGCACTTCGGCCGCGACGGCAGGCGGCAATTCCGGGTACTTGGACAGGCGGCAAAGGATGGGAAGCGCATCGTGCGATCGGCCCATTTCCTGCAACCGACGGGCCTTGGACAAGATGCCATCCAGCAAATTGAGCGTCTTGCACATGTCGCCATCCTTGCGTGCGCGAAACCCGGGGTCCTTCCAGGACGCGCCAAGATATACCCTTCCAGCTGGCGCACGCAAGATGAATTCTTGTTCAATGCGC
>JBGQCZ010000645.1:0-3715 GCA_041495645.1 Gemmataceae bacterium
GGCCCACCTTTGCGTCAGCCACAAATTGGTGGGCCTTCGCCGCTTAATGCTCCTTGACCCACCCTACCCTACGACTCGGATACCAACGAAAGTCACTCCGCAAACAAAAACTCGTTCAAATTCAGCACCGCGTGGCACAAATCCACAATCGCCGCTTCTCGATTCGTTGCCCCCTCGACAAACCGTTTCATCGACGAGCGCTCGCTCGGATCGGGGTTTCGCGCGAGCGCCAAGCGGTAAACGAGATCGATCTGCTTATCGACATCGTTCGCTGATTCCTTTTGCAGTCTCGTCGCGAATCGTTTGGCCATTTCTTGCACCACGACATCATTCAGCAACATCAACGCTTGCGGGGCGGTCATCGTGGCGTAACGCTTTCCGCAAGTTTCGCTTGCGTCCGGGGCATCGAAGGCGGCCAGCAGCGGATAGCGTAGGTTTCGTCGCACGGCGATATACACGCTCCGTCTGTTTCGCTCGGCCTCGGTCGCCGACGGCTTCCAATTCTTGGCGGCCGCCTTCAACTCCGCCGGCAGTTCAGGGTACACGCTCGGCCCGCCCTCTTGCAAACTCAGTTGCCCGCTCACGGCCAGTAACGAATCACGCAGAGATTCCGCGTCGAGCCGCCGCCGCGGCATGCGCCACAGCAGCTTGTTTTCCGGATCGATCTTCGCCGCTTGCTCGCTCCAACCCGCCGTTTGCCGATAGGCCGACGAGGTGACGATCAGGCGATGCAGTTTCTTGAGGCTCCAACCGTCTTTCGATAGCCGATTTGCCATCCAATCCAACAATTCCGGGTGCGTCGGCTTGTCGCCTTGAGCGCCAAGGTCGTTCGGTATCGCGGCCAGCCCGCGGCCAAAATGCGTTTGCCAGATGCGATTGACGATGGTACGCGTCGCAAGAGGATTATCGGGTTTGGCGATCCAATTCGCCAGCGCCGCGCGCCGGCCGGTTGTGGAGCCGGCGGATTTCAGGTCCGCGATGCGATCATCAATTGCAGAGAGATAGCCGGGCGCGACTTCCGCATCGGGTTTCTGCCAGTCACCGCGTTTGAGCAAATGCGTCGGCGGGGCGATCGATCCCACGTCCGTGCAAGTCATTGCGGTCGGCAATGTCGGCGGTTTTTGCTTGTCGTATTCCGACATCTGTTTCATCATCGTCTGCCATTGTTCCTTCACCGGCGCTTTCATCGACTTCGACACGTCGGCGCTGCGGCTGTAAACCTGCGCCTCGACCAGCGCGCCGATCTGCTTTTGCAACGGCGTTCGCTTCTCGAATGGGATGTCGAGAATGTCCGAGTATTCCCTGATGAAGCGGCTGCGTTCTTTCTTCTGGGCCGGCGCGCGGAACGGCTGTTCCAACTCCTCGATTTTCTTGCGCAGTTCGGCCGTTTGCGCTTCCCACTCGCGGCGTTTTTGTTCGGCACGCTCGCGTTCTTCCTTCGAGCCGAGCGGGGCGTCCACGGGCCAAAAAGCGGCGAAAAAGGCCTGAATGCGGTAATAATCGGTCTGCTTGATCGGGTCGAACTTGTGATCGTGGCAGCGGGCGCATCCGAGCGTGATGCCCAGAAAGGCCGCGGCCGTCGTGTCGGTGATGTCGTTGAGCGTCTCTTGCCGCCGCTGCTCGCAGTTGACCGCGTTGTATTCGTACGGGTAGTGCCGTAAGTAACCCGTGGCAATCAACGCGTCCGCATCGCCAGGAAACAACTCATCGCCGGCCAATTGTTCCTTCACGAAGCGGTCGTACGGCTTGTCGGTGTTGAAGGATCGGATCACGTAGTCGCGATAGCGCCAGGCATTGGGCCGCGGATCGTCGGATTTGAAACCGTCGCTTTCGGCAAAGCGCACGAGATCGAGCCACCAGGTCGCCTGCCGTTCGCCATGGCGAGGCGATTCCAGCAGGCGATCGACCAATTTCTCAAACGCATTTGACGACTTGTCCGCAACGAACTCATCGACTTCCTTCGGGCTTGGCGGCAGGCCGATGAGATCGAAATAGACGCGGCGAACTAGCGTGACGCGCTCGGCTTCCGGCGCATAGGTCAAACCGCGTTTTTCGAGTTCGGCCAGGAGAAACGCATCAATCGGATTGCGGACTCGTTGGGTGTCGCGAACTGACGGAACGGCTGGCTTCGAAAGCGGTTTGAAAGCCCAATCACGGGACGGCTCGGCCGCAAAGCCGCAAGCGGCGGATAGGAGAAACAGGGAGAGGACCGCACGGCGCATGGCGAATCACCGAGGCGGGACGAGGATGGATAAAAATAGCCTACTCGCGAAGCCAGCCGTGTCAAACACAAACTCACCAAGTGTCCCAACGGGCCAAAACCCGCCGAAAAATTTTAGTTTGTGGACATTTTGGGACAAATTGGGACATTTTCACTTCACTCGACAACACCGGCGCGCACCGCTCGCCTGCATTGTATGTGTACAAGTGTCCAATATCAAGCCCCTGAAGCCACCCCGCTTCCGCCTAAGAACGGACCACCACCCGCAACCGTCGGTCAAGTTGGGCCAAACTACTTGCGCATCAGGAATGCCACCAGATCGCGCACTTCGTCCTCGGCCATTTTGTCGAACAGCCCCTCCGGCATCATCGACACGTTGGTCTGCGTTCGCGTCTCGATGTCGGACTTGGCGATGATGAGCTTTTCATTGGGCGTCTGTACGGTCAGCGCACGCTCGGTTTCCTGGGCGATGATCCCGCTCACGGTGCGGCCGTTCTTCAGGTCGATGTTGGTCACGGTGTATTCGCGGGCCACCACGGCGCTGGGGTCAATCACGTTTTCGAGAATGTAATCGAGGTTGTTCCGCTGCGAGCCGGTGAGCTCAGGCCCGATCGCCCCACCCTCGCCGTAAAGCTTGTGGCACGAGGCACAATTCTTGGCGAAGACCGCTTTGCCTTTGGTGAAATCGGCTTTCTTCAGCGACTCGGAAGTGAGAATGGCTTTGTACTTCGCCGTGAGCGCCGCCCGCTCTTTCGACGCCAGCCGAATCACGCCCCAGACTTTTTCGAGCTTCTGCGAGAGTTGCGGGTTCTTCAGGGCGACAATTTGGCGGGCGATGAAGGGAGAAATATCCTTGCGCTGGACGGTACCCTTCTCGACAGCGTCGAGCAGGGCTGACGCGTATGCGGGACGCGAGGCGAGTGTCTGGATCGCATCCGACTTTTCGGCTTCGGTGAGGTTCGCGTAATGCTTGAGGATCAACTCTGGCGTGTCAGCGGCGTTGAAACTTGCCAATCCGCGCACCGCCGCGCCGCGCATCGCTGGCTCGCCGACCAGCGTACGCAGAATCGGCAACAATTCGGGCAATTGCTTTTGCAAGAGCAGTTCGAGGGCCGCGACGCGCTTCTCAGGCTTGGCTTGCGTTTCGCGCACGCTTGACATCAGTTGCGCGATCGCTTTTTTGTCGCCGAACAGAACGGCGAGTTGCATGGTGCGGTCCCGGACTGCCTCGTGCGGACTGGCCGACAATTCCTCGAAAGCCTCCCGCCAATGCTCCGGCATGGGGACCTGCTTTCGCCCGTTGAGCCCAATCTGAATTCCACGCAGTATGTCGGCAGCCGCCGGCGAGTCTTTGTAGTACGGGTCCCCTTGGAGCCAGTCCAGGCAGAACTCGGCCTTGTCTAGCTCCGCCAATCGACGCGCAACAAGTTCCCGGGAAAGTGGCCAGCGAGCGTCCAACCAGGAAAACAGCGAACACAAGGGTTCGTGCAACAC
>JBGQCZ010000646.1:0-3711 GCA_041495645.1 Gemmataceae bacterium
GGAATCAGGAAAAACAACCAGCGTTGGGTTACAAATTCCAGCCAGTACGCGGCGAGCGCGATGACGCACCCTGCGACTGCTCCAAACGCGGTCGCCGGCACGATTGGAAAGCCCACGCCTGTTTCGTACAGGCTCGCCCGGCTCGAAAAGAAAGCGATCGCCGTCGCCGCAACAATTGCAGCCAGGCATGCTGCAACCTCGGGCAAAGCAATTGCTTTCAGGCCGACAAACGCAATCACGGCGCCGACAGGCGCGCCGATTAACGCGCCTTTGCAAGTTGCGGCAACCGGATGGGCTTTGACACGCATTGACGCCTCGAAACGAAATGCCATGTCTGAAACGAAATCGGGGTCAACCGCTTCGGTTGGCACTTCAATCAGCGACGCTTTCGCCAAACCAAGATAGAGGCGATGCCCATGACGAACAGAACATGCAGGGCAATAATCACCCACGCCCCTGTGTCCGGGGCAACGTCCGTCACTTTGAGGCTAACCATCAAGACAAGCAGCCCAGTGGCCGGAAGCAACAACATGGACAGTCCCGGCCCGTAACTCCATCGCTTGCCGCTCCACCAAGAATAGCTGAGTCGGAACGCGCTCGCGAATGTCGCCCAGAAGATCAGAACAAAGAGTGGCAAGACGTTGTTTACTGTCACGACGCTTACTCGGTTCGTGGTCGCGTGCTTTAATTATTCTGAGCGACGAGCTACTCAAGCAGCTTCAATATCTCCTTCACCGCGCTGTCCGCTACGTCGTCAACCACCGCCACCTCACCGATTCGCTTCGGCAAGACAAACCGCATCGTGCCCGCCAGGGCCTTCTTGTCGCGGCGCATCGAGAGGATCAAATCCTCAATCGGCCATTCATTCGGCGCAGTGGGCAGCCTGAACTTCTCCAATAAGCGTACTTGCCGTTGCGTCACCTCGGCGGAAACAAGATTGAGTCTTTCGGCCAGCCGGCTGGCGCAGATCATGCCGGCGGCAACCGCTTCGCCGTGCAACCATGTCCCATAGCCGCTGACCGCTTCGAAGGCATGCGCGAAGGTGTGGCCGTAATTCAGCACCATGCGCAAGCCGGACTCTTCTCGTTCGTCTTGCTCCACGATCCTGGCTTTCAAGCGGCATGACTGAGCGATCAGATGCTGCAATGCGAAAGGATCGCGATTGAGGACCGCATCGGCATTTGCTTCGAGCCAGCCGAAGAATTCGGTGTCGAGAATCACTCCATACTTCACGACCTCCGCCAGCCCGCTCAAGTATTCGCGATCGGGTAGCGTCGTCAGGTATTGCGTGTCGATCCACACGCCCGCCGGCTGGTGAAACGCGCCGATCAAGTTTTTGCCCTTGGGATGATTGATTCCCACCTTGCCGCCGACGGAGCTATCGACCATGGCCAGCAACGTGGTGGGAATCATGAATAGCGGCAGGCCGCGATTCCAAGTGGCGGCGACGAAGCCGGCCAAATCGCCAACCACTCCACCGCCAACGGCCACAACAAGTGTCTGGCGATCGGCGTTCAGTTCAGCTAGACGATCGTAAAGTCGTTCGGCTTGCGCTAAGCATTTCGATTCCTCGCCCGCGGGCACGGCGGCCGTTTCGCATTTGAATCCCGCTTGCCGCAACCGGTCAGCAACGTCGACCGCGTGGCCAACGGTGTTGGAATCGGCCACGATGAAGGCGAGTTGACTCCGCGCCGTTCGTGCTCGAACGAACGCACCGAGTGGTTCAATCTCATTGCTCACGACTGCGATGTCGTAGCTGCGCGGGCCGAGGTTGACGTGAATTGCGTTCATATTTTTTCCATCATACTCCGACAAGGCTCGGCTCCCAATGCCGATGATTGCGTCGATTTTTCCGATTTCTCCATTGGACAATGCCGATCAATCTGGTAAGCTTCTTCTGCAATCCCGCCTGTGGTGCCGGACTTAGCCCGGCCGTCAATAATCTCGTTTCGTTGGCATCACGCTGCTTCGACCCGTAACCCGTGAGGGGGGGCCTCATGTTTCGGTTGAACCTCGGATCGACCACGCGTTATTGTGACGGTGTTTCGCGCCGCAATTTTTTGCAACTCGGCGTGGCTGGCATGGCCGCCGTGGGGCTGCCGCGATTGCTTCGCGCCAAAGACGAATCGGCCCGCTCGCTCGGAACGACCAAGAACACTTCGGTAATTCTGATTTGGCTCGATGGCGGGCCAAGTCATATGGACCTGTACGATATGAAGCCGGAAGCGCCGGTGGAGTATCGCGGGATTTGGAAGCCGATTCGGACCAAAGTGCCCGGTTTCGACATCACCGAGCTGTTTCCGAAGCAGGCGCAGGTCACCGACAAATTCTCAATGGTCCGCTCGCTCCATCACGATACCGGCGATCATTTCGCCGGCGGGCATCGCATGCTCACCGCCAAAGACATGGGTGTGAGCGGGGCGAATAACGAACAAAAATTCCCCGGCATCGGGGCGATCGTGGATCGTGAGCTCGGCTCGCGCAAGAAGGGCGTACCCGGTCATATCGCCGTGCCGTACGCGTCGAGCATCGGTTTGAATCCCGGTTATTTCGGCGGGCACATGCTGGGCGCTCAGTTCAATCCGTTCGCCCCCGGCGGCGATCCGAATGCGCCAAACTACGCCGTGCAAAATCTGAATCTCGGCCAAGGGCTGTCGCTCGACCGGCTCGACGACCGGCGTTCGCTGAACAAGCATTTCGATCAGACCCGGCGGCAGTTCGACGGCCTGGCCACGGCCGTGGCGATGGACAAGTTCGCTCGCGAGGCATTCGAATTCGTCAGTGGTCCGGCGGCGCGGCGGGCATTCGATATCGGCAAGGAAGATCCGCGGCTGCGCGATCAATATGGACGTCACAACTGGGGCCAAAGCACGCTTCTGGCCCGGCGCTTGGTTGAGGCCGGCAGCACGTTTGTTTCAGTGCACTACGGCGGCTGGGACCATCACTGGGACCTGAAAAAGAGCATGGAAAGCTACCTGCCGCAAGTTGACAGCGCCGTGGCGTCGCTGTTTCGCGACTTGGACGAGCGCGGACTGCTGGAAACCACGCTCGTTGTGTTGTGCGGCGAGTTCAGCCGCACGCCGAAGATGAACGACGGCGGCAACGGCGGCAAGCCGATGAGCATGGGCACTCCCGGCCGCGACCATTGGGGAAATTCGATGTTCTGCCTGATGGGCGGCGGCGGTGTGAAGGGCGGAACCATCGTCGGCTCGACCGACAAGCTCGGCACGCGGCCGAATTCACGACCGGTGACGCCGTCGAACATTCATGCCACGATTTACGCTGTGCTCGGCATGGATCCGAAGTTGCAGTTGCTCGACCCATCCGGCCGGCCGACATCGGTGTTGGACGATCCGGCCGCGATTCACGAATTGCTCTGAGTCTTTCTAGCCGCTCGTGGCTGATCGCGAGCGGCGGTCGCACCACCGATATTTTCGTGCTAAGTTTGCGCATCCTCGTATTTGAAGCAGGGTCCCATGCGCAAACGCCTACTGCCATTGCTCGTGTTTGCAGCTGTCCTTGGAGCAGACTTGGCTTGGAGCCCGCCGATTCAGGCTCAGGCACTGGGCGGCGCCTACGACTTAAACGAGTTGTCGCCGGCGGACCGCAAGAAAATCAGGCGCAAACAAAGGCTTATTACGTTTGGGGTCTTAGGTGTCGTCGGCGCGGTCGGCGCGGTAATCATCGGACTCAACATCATGGAACGAAAGA
>JBGQCZ010000647.1:0-3707 GCA_041495645.1 Gemmataceae bacterium
GACATGCTCGACGGCGGCCCCGGCCGGGACACCATGGACGGCGGAGACGGCTACGACCGATTGTTCGCCAACCGGGGCGATGAGAAGCTCTCAAACGGCGAACACGTCGAGATCACGGTCCCCGACGGTTCGCCGCAAACGGATGGTTGGAGTTGCGGGCCGAACTCCGGTTCGCGCTTGCTTCGGTCATACGGTTTCAATGTGTCTTACGAGAAGCTTCGCACGGACGCCCAACACTCGAACATCCTTTCCGACTTCGGCCTCGGCACGCCACCGCCGAGCCTGAAGAACATCATCAAGAAGTACAAGTCCGACACCCATCTGCAATCCGAGGCGACGTTCGAGTCGCTGCTCGATCACTTGTCCGACGGGCGGCCGGTCATCGCCCTGATCGGCTGGGGCACCGCTTACGTGCCGTCGCCGATTCCATTCTACGTCGACACCGTCCCGCAAACCCTGCACTACATCTGCCTGACCGGTTACGACGCAACCGACAGCAAGCTCTTCTACATGGATACGAACGGCGAGTCGAAGACGATGAACTTCAACGAGTTCCGGGACAAGTGGAGCTTTCCGGCATCCGGAGCCTATTACGAGTGGATCTTCAAACCCATCGGGATTATCAAGAATACGATGATCTGGTGACCGCCATCGCGCTCCACGTAGGACTGCTTTGCTGAGTCGTCCTACGTGGATTTTTGCACTCTGAGCGTGCGCAATTCGAACTCTCCATCGCAGACCAGTCGCTGCGCCGACAAATCGCTCCCGGGCACCGCGAATCCTCACATCTACCTTCCTGATTACTCGCGTTACGGCGGTTTGATACACTGGTATCGGGTTTTCGAACGGCGGGGACAGTAATGCCCAAAGAACTGCCAAGCGACGAGGAGATTCGCGCCCGATTGAGACGGAAGCGGCCCAACATGTTTTTTGAAGCGGTGGGCTGTGTCGTCGTGCTCGCCTTTGCTGCATTCGGTACAGTACTGGGCGTCCTGGTCTTCGAAGGTCTTGGCGGAATCAATGCCGTCCGAGAAGGCCACCTGCGCGGCAGGACTTCCCTACTTATCCCGGCCGGCGCGATCGTTGGTGTGGCCGCGGGTGTTGTGACGTTTCAGATGGTCCGATTGCTCTTCAAGCGCCGATCCGACTGACCGAACTGAGGATTCGGGGTTTGGCAAGACACCCGATCGTGAAGCCCTTGTTCTTTGCCAGCGCTGCGGATTTCGGCGCATGGCTCGCCAAACACCATGCCAGCGTGCGCGAGCTTTGGGTCGGGTTTCACAAGATCGGCGCCGGCAAACCCCGCATCACCTGGCCTCAGTCCGTTGACGAAGCGCTCTGCGTCGGCTGGATCGACGGCATTCGCAAGAGCATCGATGAAGAAAGCTACATGATCCGGTTCACACCACGAAAGGCCAGCAGCACGTGGAGTGCGGTGAACATCAAGAGGATGGCGGAGTTGATTGGCCAAGGCCGGGTACTTCCGGCTGGCCTCAAGGCATTTGAGATGCGCACGGAGAAGAAGTCGGGCATCTATTCCTACGAACAGCGTGAATCCGCCCAACTCGACAAAGCATCCGAAAAGCTGTTTCGAGCCAACACCGCGGCGTGGAAGTACTTTCAGGCGCAGGCGCCGTGGTATCGCCGGACCGCAACTCATTGGGTCGTGAGCGCCAAGAAAGAGGAAACCCGGCAAAGGCGACTGGTGCAGTTAATCGAAGCATGCGCCCAGCAGCGATCGATTGCCGCGATACCGCGACCGGGCAAACCAAAGTGACCGGAACAAATCGGCGAGGCGGCGATGGCAAAGGCACGGTCTTCGGAGGCGAAACTGGAGCGGCTCCGCGAGCTTTGCGGCGAGCCGCCCTCGCCAGCGGCTGCAAGAATTGCGCAGCACCCTTTGTGACGCGTCCAACTTCGTGGTTGCCGAAGCGGCCGAGATTGCCGGCCTGGAGCAGCTTGCCGAACTCGCAACAGACTTGGTCGAAGCCTTCGAGCGGTTTCTCGACGACCCGGTCAAGACGGACAAACTTTGCCGTGCCAAGATCGCGATCGTGGAAGCCCTGAACTACAACAACAATTTTTTTCGAGGACGTCGCGCGGGAGGGAAGATTGCTCAGGGCAAGGAGTTGCGTCAAAATCGATGCTTGCGGGCCGACTGTCAAATGTTGTCTCTTGTCGTGTTCCAAGGTGGCCGGCCGGTTACGTGGCTTGCCCAGTTTTCGGCAATCCGTTACAACTTCGTTCCTTCCAACCGGGCACGGAGAGCGTTGGTCGATGAGGAATTTCCTGCGCTGCGTTCGCATGGCGTGGCCCTATCGGCGGCGGTTGGCGTTGTCGTTGGTGTGCGCGGTTCTGGCGGCGGCCTGCTGGAGCCTGAATTTTGTCGCCTTCCACCCCGTGCTGAAGATTCTGAGCGGGGCCAAATCGCTGCCCGATTCGGTGCAGGTCGATATCGATCAACTCGAGACGGAAATCCGGCCGTACCGCGAAAAGCTCGAACGGTATCGGGCCGATTTGAACGAGATCGATCAACTTCCGCCACCGCAAAACGACGAACAACGAAATCGATTGAGCAGTCAGATCGCCCAGACGGAATGGAAAGTGGGCCGCATCAGTTTGTCGATCTATCGGCTGCAAGCGCTGAAGACCTTTTACACGCGGTACATGCCGGGCGATCGCTTTGCGGCTTTGGTCTGGCTGTTGGGCGCGTTCGTGGGATTCATCGCCCTCAAAGGGTTATTCGAGTTCGCCCAGGAATCGCTGGTCGGCAACGTCACGAATCTGACGATCCGCAACCTGCGCAACGCGCTGTACCGCAGTGCCATCCGGCAGGACGTGGGCCGCTTCGGCGAGACCGGAACCCACGATCTGACTTCCCGGCTGACCATGGATATGGAAATGCTGGGCGCGGGATTGAAGACTTTGCTCGGGAAAGTGATGTCGGAGCCGATGCGTGCGCTCGGATGCATCATCGTGGCATGTTTCATCTCGTGGCGACTCACGGCGCTGTTCCTGATCCTGGTGCCGCTCGGGGCCTACGCGATGATGCGCACCGGCCGCATGATGAAACGCGCCAGCAAGCGGCTCCTGGAACGAATGTCGGACGTTTACAAAGTCCTGCAAGAATCGTTTCTGGGCGTCCGCGTGGTGAAGGCGTTCACGATGGAGCCGTACGAACGGATGCGTTTCCGCACCGCGGCCCACGAGCTTTACCGCAAGGCCATGCGCGTGGTTCACATCGACGCGGTTTCCGGCCCGATGACCGAAGTCATGGGCATCGCCGGAGTGGCGGTCGTGTTGCTGGCTGGCGCTTACCTCGTTTTGAAACAGCGCATGGATTTGTTCGGGATTCGCATCCTGTCGTCGCCGCTGGACCCCGAAACGTTGCTGACGTTTTACGTGCTCATGGCGGCGATCGCCGACCCGCTGCGGAAGCTGTCGAGCGTGTACACGCGCTTGCACACGGCGGCGGCCGGAGCGGATCGCATTTATTCGGAAATAGACCGAGCGCCGCGCGTGGCGCGCAACGGCTTGGGTCCGCGCTTGCAGGCGCATGGGCACAGCGTCGAATTCCACGACGTGTGTTTCTCCTACGAGCCCGGCCGGCCGGTTCTCAGCCAGGTGAATCTGACGGTTCCATTTGGCGAGACGGTGGCCTTGGTCGGCGGGATGGGGGCGCTCGCGGGATACAAGGGCCTGGTCAA
>JBGQCZ010000648.1:0-3706 GCA_041495645.1 Gemmataceae bacterium
AGCCTTCTGAAATTGGGAACGCATTTCAGTTCTCCCTTCGTTAAGGAAATTGCTCGGGCGAAAGGGCGAACGCGTCTCATTGCAAGGCAAACGACGGGAGCTGAGGGGAGTTGCCGGGATTTGGAAAATGGGGTCTACCCGGCTGGAAGAGAATAGGTCACTTTTGCGCCGTTGTCAAATCGGAAGCGTGACCAACCTGCTGGCGCGGGATGGCGCTGACTTGTTCGAAAGTCAGTTGGCACAATTTGCTTTCGTTGGGCCGGACTTCCAATTGCGACGAGCCGTGATTGAAAGCAGCTTATCCGCAGATTGCGCAGATTTCCCAGCGCGGCGGAGCCGCAACCAAATAGGAGCAGGCACGGATGAAACACGGATTGAACACGGACAAGAACTGAGAGCGAAATAACGAATTTGCCCTTAATCCGTGTTTGATCCGTGTTCCATCCGTGGCTAAAAAATTTGCCGGATGACGCAACAAGGGTTCTTGCGACTGGCGACCAATTGGCTCTTTTGAATTTGTGTTCTGTCACCGTACAACGTACAACATCTCGAACCCGAAAACCCGATCCTCCGAGTCGCGTATGAATCTTCACGGCATCATTCCGCCAATCGTCACGCCGATGCAGGCTAACGAGGATTTGGATCTCCCGCGCTTGCGCAAGCTTATCGACCAGATGCTGGCCAAGGGCGTGCACGGGATTTTCGTCCTCGGCACCACCAGCGAGTTTTACGCGCTCGACGATGCGGAAAAGCAAGCGGTGATGGCCACGGCCGTGGCGCACGTCAACAAGCGTTGTCCGGTGCTGGCCGGGACCGGAGCGGAATCCACGCGCGAAACGATTCGACTCACGAAGATGGCTCAGCGCGAAGGAATCGACGGCGTTTCGGTCATCACTCCCTATTACATCATGCCCACGCAAGCCGAGATCGCCGATCACTATCGCCGCGTGGCGGACAGCACTTCGCTCCCGATGATGCTTTACTCGAACCCGTCGACTTGCGGCGGGCTGACGATCGGCGCGGAGACGGTGGCCAAGCTGGCCGAAGTGCCAAACATCGCCGGCATCAAGGATTCGAGCGGCGATCTGCAGGGGCTGATCGAATTCGTTCGGGTCACGCCGCCCAAATTCGCCGTGTTCCAGGGCCGCGACACGCTGATCGCCCCGGCCCTGGAGTTCGGCGCGAAAGGCGCAGTGCCGGGCACGTGCAACATCGCCCCGGAAATGTGCGTCGGGATCTACGAGTCGTTCCGCCGTGGCGATTTTGAAAACGCGAAAGCGATTCAATTGAAGCTCAGCCCGCTGCGCCTTGGCTTGGCCATCGGCACCGCGCCGGGTGCGATCAAGGCCGCAATGAACTTGTTGGGTTTGGATGTCGGCCCCAGCCGTTCGCCGATCGCTCCTTTGCCGCCCGACAAGCAGGAGAAGTTACGCGGGATCTTGAAGGACATGGGGTTGATTTAGCCCGAATTATTCACCACAGAGTCACAGCGCGGCATAGTCGCACGCTGCTCGTGCATTTCCCTCCTCCCATTTTAGTTTGCCAGAACCGAAATTCCGTTCTACGGTTGGAATGGACGGTGGCCGCGAGCCTCCCCGGACACGCTATTGCCTCGCCCAACTCCGAATCGCTCGCTTGTGCCACTGGCTGTCGCACCCGTCGAGAATCCCGTGGGCCGATTCCGGCACGCGGGTGGCCACCGGATACCCGATCATTCCGTGGCCCGCTATCGCTGCCGTCCGCCCGGCTTGGAACGGATTCGAGCATTCGCCCTGGAGGACTGAGGTGAGCGCGAACCCCTGGCGCGTACTAGTCATTGACGACTCAGAAGCAGACTTCTCGCGGTTGAACGACTGGCTCACATCGGCACGGCCGGACCAGATCCAAATCAAGAGAGCTGACTTCGATCGAGGACTCTCGTCGCTCTTGCGGCGCGAGGCCGACGCGTGTTTCGTGGCGGACCGGCCCGGCCAAATCGACGCCATGCGCCTCTTGCGCGAAGTCGAAACCGCCCGCTGCCCCACTCCGATCATCACCTACGCGGAACACGAACATCACGAGCGCGAGCTCGCCGCGATTCGCGCCGGCGCCGCGGATTACCTGGTTCTCAGCCAACTCACACCGCAACTATTGGATCGCTCGTTGCGCCTCGCCATCGAACGCGGCTGCATTCTCGAGCGCCTCAGGTTCAAAGAACAACGCTACGCCCTGGCCGCCGCCGGCGCCAACGACGGGCTGTTCGACTGGGACATCATCGCCTCCAGCGTCTATTTCTCGACGCGCTGGCGCGAAATTCTCGGCTACGGGCCCGACGACATCGCCAGCCGGCCAGCCGGCTGGTTCGCGCTCATTCACCCGGAAGACGCCGACCGTTTCCGGCAGGCGCTCGACGACCATCTCGGAGGGCGCGTCGATCATTTCGAGTGCGAATACCGCCTACGACACAGGAACGGCTCCTATCGTTGGGTGCGCACGCGCGGACTCGCCGTCCGCGATTCCGCCGGTTTGGCCACGCGGCTCGCCGGGTCGCAAGCCGACGTTACGATCCGCAAACAAGCCGAAGAACAACTGCTCCACGACGCGCTGCACGACAATCTGACCGGCCTTCCGAATCGCACGCTGTTCCTCGATCGCCTCGGCCACGCCATCGACCGCTCGCGGCGCGGGCTGCCGGGCTCTTTCGCCGTGCTGTTCCTCGACCTCGATCGCTTCAAGGTCATCAACGATAGTTTGGGCCATCTCGTCGGCGATCAATTGCTGGTGGGCGTTGCCCGACGGCTGCAATCGGTGGTGCGCGCCGGCGACACGGTGGCCCGCCTGGCCGGCGACGAATTCACGGCGTTGCTCGAAGGCATCGAAGGCCAAAATGACGCGGTCGTCATCGCGGAGCGCATTCAGACCGAATTGGCCCTGCCGTTCCACATCGGACCACACGAGATCTTCACGCGCGCCAGCATCGGCATCGCCACCGGCAAGCCCGACTATGCGACGGCTCACGAAATGCTCCGCGACGCCGACCTGGCTATGTACCGGGCCAAATCGCGTTGCGGCGCCTCGATTCAGATCTTTGACCCGGCCCTGCATTCTCGCGGCATCGACGCGCTGAAGCTCGAAACCGAACTTCGCCGCGCCATCGATCGCCAGGAATTCGTCTTGCACTACCAGCCTGTGGTGCGGCTTTCTACCGGCGGGTTGAGCCATTTCGAAGCGCTCGTTCGTTGGCAGCACCCGGAACGCGGACTTGTCCCGCCCGGCCGCTTTGTCGGCATCGCCGAAGAAACCGGACAGATCCTACCAATTGGCATGTGGGTGCTGCGCGAAGCCTGCCGCCGGCTCAGCCGCTGGCGCCGCCTGTTCCCGAGCCTGGCCCACCTCGCCGTCGGCGTCAACATCTCGGCACGGCAATTCGTCCAACCCGATCTGGTCGAGCAGATCCAACGAACCCTCGCCGAAGTAAACCTCGAACCGACCCATTTGCGTTTGGAGATTACCGAGACCACGGTCATGCTCGACCTGGAATCGTCGGTGGAGGTCATGGGTCGCCTCCGCGATTTGGGCCTGGAACTGAGCGTGGACGATTTCGGTATCGGCTATTCTTCGCTTGCGAGCTTGCAGCGCTTTCCGGTGGGTTCGCTCAAGGTCGATCGCTGCTTTGTCGCCCGATTAACTGAAAGCGAGCGCGATCGCGAGGTCGTGCGCACGATCG
>JBGQCZ010000649.1:0-3692 GCA_041495645.1 Gemmataceae bacterium
AGTTGGTCGCCGGACGGAAAACAACTGGCCTCGGGCGCGTCCGATCAGACCGCCGCCATCTGGGATGCGATCAACGGTCAGCGGCTCTTCAAGCTCGAAGGGCATCGCGGCGTGGTTTACGCGTTGGCGTGGTCGCCGTCGGGGAAATTGCTCGCGGCGGGCGGCTACGAAAACCCGCTCAAGTTGTGGAACCCGGAGACGGGCAAAGAAGAAAAGACGCTGAAGGAGTATCGCACCGGTCTTGCCGTTGCGTGGTCGCCAAATGGGAAATTGCTGGCGAGCGGCGGAATCAGCGATCCGTTGCGATTTTGGGCGGAGACCGGCAAACCGCCCGGAAACATCGGCACCAACGATCCGCAACCCGCCGTGAATCTCCTGGCCTGGGCGCCCAACAACGAGATCATCGTCCAGGTCCGCGGCGGGTCGGGCGCTTATTTGTACGCCGTGAAAACCGGCCAACTCATTCACGGTCTCTCGAACTGGGCCGGCGTGACCTCGGTGGCCTGGTCCACGAAAGGCGAAACGCTGGCGACCGGCGGGGCCGATCGTTCGGTGCGCTTTTGGAACGCGGGGACCGGCGTCTTGCACGCGGTGCTGGTCGGCGACGCGATCGGACTGACCGCGATCCATCCCGAAGGCCACTTCCGCTGCGAACCGGCGTCGGAAGCCGAGCTGATTTACGTGGTGCAAACGGAAAAGGGCCAGGACACGCTGCCCACCGCCCGCTTTGCCGCCAAATACAAATGGAAGAACCTGTCGTCAGGCGTGAAACTGACGAACTGAGGATCCGTAGCCGCAGGCTTTAGCCTGCGTGGGGGGCTAAGGATCCGTAGCCGCAGGCTTTAGCCTGCGTGGGGGCTGCTAAGGATCCGTAGCCGCAGGCTTTAGCCTGCGTGGGGGCTGCGGACTTACTAAGGATCCGTAGCCGCAGGCTTTAGCCTGCGTGGGGGCTGCGGACTTACCGCGCAGGCTAAAGCCTGCGGCTACGAGCGAATTTGAAATTGCCGCTCGTCTAAGAAAGAGAGCATTATGCGCTGGTTCGTACGCGGCGACGTGGACGGGTTCTTCGGTCTGGCGCTCGATAACCTCATCCAATTGCTGCTCATCAACGGGCTGTGCACGGGTGTTCTCGGCTTTCCGCCCGAACTCGTCGAAGGACGAATTCTGCCCGGCGCGGCCGTATCGCTTCTCGTCGGCAATCTCTTCTATGCCTGGCAAGCGAAGCGATTGGCCGCTCAAACCGGACGCACCGACGTCTGCGCTTTGCCTTACGGGATCAACACCGTCTCCCTGATCGCACACGTTTTTCTCGTCATGGCGCCGGCCAAGGAAGCGGCAGAAGCGCTTCTGAAGGACAACCCGGGCCTCGATATCAATCCGGCGCGGGTGGCGTGGCAGGCTGGACTCGTGGCGTGTTTGGGATCGGGCCTGATTGAACTGGCCGGTTCGTTCTTTGTCGAATGGCTGCGCCGCTTCACGCCGCGCGCCGCGCTGCTCTCCACGCTGGCCGGCATCGCCATCGGCTTCATTTCCATGTCGTTTTTCTTTCGCACCTTTGCGCATCCCATCGTCGGTCTGACCACGCTTGGATTGATCCTGCTCACCTATTTCGGCCGGGTGCGCTTTCGCGGCGGACTGCCGGGTGGGTTGATTGCGGTCGCCGTAGGCACGGCGCTTTGCTGGGCGACCGGCGTCGCCAAAGGCCCGCCGCCGACCGAAGGGTTTGGCTTGCATCTGCCGATTCCGGTGCTCGACGATTTGGGAGCCGCCTTGTCCGCGAAGCATGCGCTCAACTATCTTTCGGTGATCGTGCCGATGGGATTGTTCAATTTGCTGGGATCGCTGCAAAACATCGAATCGGCGGAAGCGGCGGGCGACCGCTATCCCACGGGACCGTCGCTGGCGGTGAATGGCTTGGGTTCGGTTGCCGCCTGCCTGTTCGGCTCCTGTTTCCCGACCACGATTTACATCGGCCACCCCGGTTGGAAGGGCATGGGCGCCCGCGCCGGTTATTCCGTCCTGAATGCTGTCGTTCTCACCGCAGTTTGTCTTTTCGGCCTGTTACGGCTCATCGCCTGGGCCGTTCCGGTGGATGCCGGCATGGCGATTGTCTTGTGGATCGGAATCGTAATCACCGCGCAAGCGTTTCAAGCAACGCCGCGCGAACACGCTCCTGCCGTGGTGGTCGGCATCCTTCCCGGTCTGGCCGCGTGGGGCATTCTCATGGCCAAACAAGCCCTGCAAGTGAGCGGTCGCATGGGCGGTCCAGGTCTTTCGCCGGAGATGGTCCCGCTCTTCCACGGGTTGGACAACTGGATGGACGGCGGTTTCGCCCTGAACGAAGGATTCATCTTCACGTCGATGATCCTGGCGGCCGCGACCGTGGCGGTGATCGAGCGGCAATTCATTCGCGCCGGCGTCTGGTGCTTTGCCGCGTCGGCGCTTTCGGCTTTGGGATTCATGCACTCGTATCGCTTTGAAAAAGGCGACACGGTGCTGGCCTTGTTGCACCCGGCCTGGCCGTGGGCCATCGGCTACGCCATCATGGGCCTGGCCTTTGTCGGCGCGAAATGGCTCACCGAACCGAGTGACGTCGCGCATTAGGGCGCATCGGCAGAACAATGGATGACAGTTTGGCAGTATCAGCCCGGTGCCTTCCGTGTTGCTCCGGCCCGTGCTAGAATGAGCAGAACCATCGGGACAAACCCGGAAGGAAGGAGACACCATGCCGTTGACTATCCAGACCGACCCCACCCCTCTTCGTGTCGACGAACACGGCGTCATCCGGGTTGGAGACTCGCAGGTGCTGCTCGACATCGTGATCCGGGAGTTCAATAACGGCGCCGAACCTGAGGCCATTGTCCAGGGCTATCCGACACTCGGCCTGGCGGATGTATACGCCGTTATCACGTATTACCTTCGGCACCGGAAAGAGATTGACGATTACGTCCACGCCCGGCGACAGGAGGCCGGGAAGCTGCGGCAGGAGATTGAAGCCAAGCAGCCCAGCCGGGTGGAACTGCGCGCCAAACTGCTGGCCCGGAAGGCACAGATGGAACTAGGCCATGCTTCGGCTGGTAAGTGACGAAGACGTTCACGACGACATGATTCGGGGCCTGCGGCGCCGTGAGCCGGCCTTGGACATTGTCCGGGCCGTGGACGTTGGCCTGGACCACACGCCCGATCCCATCATCCTGGCGTGGGCAGCCAACGAAGAGCGGATTCTGATCACCGGGGATTTGAACACGATGGTTGGATTCGCCTGGGCCAGGGTGCAGTCGGCCCAGCCCATGCCCGGCGTCCTCGCCTTGCTGGAAAACACCGGGGTGGGCCGAGTCATCGACGATATCCTGCTTGTCGCACTCTGCTATGGGCCGGAAGAGATCAAAGACCAAGTGCTATTCATCCCTTTCTGATTGCTCCCTTCGGTCGCGACGGCAGTTGGAACGAGCAATTGTTGGTAAAGACGTTCGAGCAGATCGAGCCGTCCGATGGCTTCGAGAACGATCAGGCAACTTGTGTTGGAAACCGTCGGCCCGCTGGGCGTTGGCGCGAGTCAATCAGTAACGACTCTGTTTAGCCGCGAGGGGAGCTTGGCGACCCGAGCGCGGCCAGACTCTCCGAATATCCGTTTAGCCGCGAGGGGAGCTTGGCGACCCGAGCGCGGACAGTCCCGCCGCGCATCGGGAGGG
>JBGQCZ010000650.1:0-3679 GCA_041495645.1 Gemmataceae bacterium
AGCGCAGTTCCGGCAGTCCGAAGGCCGACGAATTCGGGTCCTGGCCGACGAAGAACGGATTGTGGATCTTACCGAGAAAGCTCGCTTGCTGACCGGGCGTGACGGAACCGTCGCGGATGACGTGCGGTAAGGCCACGAAGGTGGGCAGACCGCATTCGGCGGGCGCGAATCGATCCACGATTGACCCATAGGCGGGAAACAAATCCACCGAATCGCGCAGCCGCTGATCGTCGGTGGCGGGGGCATGCCCGGTGAGGCTGTAGTAGCCGGCCGAGTTATGGTTCTTCATCGAGTGCGTGATGGTGCGGATCAGGCACACCTTGTCCATTATTTTCGCCATCCGCGGCAGCAATTCGCATACGGGCACGCCGGGCAGGCTGCTGGCGATCGGCTTGAAGATGTTGCGCACTTGCTCCGGGGCGTTCGGCTTCATGTCGAACGACTCGTGCTGAGCCGGCCCGCCCCACTGGTGAAGAAAGATGACCGAGCGAGCATGGGCCTTGCGGTTCGATCGCGACTCGGCCGCAAGAAGCCGCGGCAGCGACAGGCCGATCAAGCCCGCAACGCCGACGCGCAACACATCCCGCCGCTGCGGTGCGGTAAGGCGGAAGGAGGGGCAAGAAAACTGGCTGGGTTGCATTTTAGTCTCTATACCGCGTCACCAGCCATGTATCTGGTCGTAGTTGTCATAGACCGAGTCTCCTTCGGCATAACCAACGAAGAACGCTTGAGCGGCCATATCACGCCAGTCTCGTTCGTCTTCCGCAACGTCAGTCCAGTCATTCAACGAAGGCGTTTCGACCATTGTCCTCTCCGAGCGCAATCAAGCAGCCAATGCGCTGCTTTCGTTTTCAAACCGTCCAATCCTCGACCAGCAGTCCGGGCACCTTGCGAAAATCCTTGAGATTACTCGTCAGTACCGTGCAGCTGTTCACGAGCGCGATCGATGCGATTCGAAGATCCATCGCCTTGACCGAGACACCCTGAGTTAGAAGCAACTCAAATTGACCCGACGCGGCCTGTGATCAAATTGCAGCAATTGGGCGCTGCAGAACGAGTCGAGGGCCTGTCTCAGCTTGGAATAACCACGAATCACCCCGGCTGGTTTAGTAGCTCGGTTGATCCACGAATGCGCACCGATCACTTGTTCGTGCAAACTCGCGGTGCAGTAGAAAAAATTCGTCCCTGGGTGCTGGTTCATGCGATGTTCCAACAGCCCAAATGCCGGTTGAGAAAGCGACTGCAGAATGCTTATGTGCTCGGTGTCGAGGAGGAACTTCATGGTTTGCCTTCGCCAGCATCGGAAGAAGACTCCTCATCACAAACCTGCCGGCCCAGCCGGACAGCTTCTGCCCATTCCGGAAAATCTCTCATTGTTCCAACGGTTTTCTTCCACCATGGGGTTTCCACAGCGCCGTTTGAGTGCCTCTTCATCTCGTCAACTTCGTGTTCAAGTCGGGCCACTCGTTCTTCAAGCGTTGTCGTCGGACTCATGTTTGATCTCCTTCACCTTCGCACCAGGAACTCCTTGCAGTTTATCACGGCCCAGGCGATGTCTTCCAGGGCATTGCGGCGGTCGTTGGTCTTGGCGATGTGCGCGTGAACCTGTTTGCGTTCGGCTTCGCTGGGCGGGCGGCACAGCGCGGCCAGGAACAGATCGTTCACGATGTCGTCATCGTTCAGGCCGGCTTTCAAGCCTTTGCCGAGCCGGTTGTCGGGGGTTTCCAAGAGTTTCGTGACCAATTCGCCGCTCACCAATTGCAGCGATTGCGGAATGGTGGCGTCGTCGAGGCGCTCGCATTCGCAGCCGAGCAGGCGGTCGGGCTTGCCGAAGGTCTTCATGAAGCGCTCGGCGTTGCCGGTGCGGCCACGTCGCGGGGTCAGTTGCACGCCGGGCAATTGAAGCGCGCGCAGACCAAGCGGCTTGCCCTCGAACTTGACCGGCGTGCCCGCGACTTGGGCGATCGCGTCGAGAAGCACCTCAGCGGGCAATTGACGCGGCATGGCGCGAGCGCAGTTCGATTGATCGTCGCGATTGGTGTCGTTGGGGATCGAGGCAAGCTGGTACGTACGCGAATTCAGGATCGTGCGCGCCACATGGCGCAGATCGAACCCGTGCCGAATGAAGTCCCGCTCTAATTCATCGAGCAGAGCGGGATGAGAGGGCAGGTTGCTGGCGCGCAAATCGTCCACCGGCTCGACGAGACCGCGCCCCAATAAGTGCGCCCAAACGCGATTCACCTGAGCCCGGGCAAAGAACGGATTTGTGGGATCGGCCACCCAATCGGCGAGTGCGCCGAGCCGATCGGCGTCGTCGACCCGGAAGCCGCCGCCGGCCAGGAAGCGCGGTCTCACGACCGCCTCGCTCCGCGGATGCTTCAATTCGCCGGTGCGAGACACCCACACGACCTGTTCGCCGTCGAATTCGTGCTTGTCGAACTCGTCCTTGCGCTTGTTCTCAACGATGCGATATTGCACGCGCGGGAAGAACGCCGCCAACCGGTAATAATCATCCATCGTCCAGCGTTCGAACGGATGATTGTGACAGCGGGCGCATTGCAAGCGGACGCCCAGAAACACTTGCGCGGTGGCCTCGGAACGAGTCAGCGGATCGCGCAGGGCCCGGTAATAGTTGGCCGGCGGGTTGGCATAACTGCTGCCGCGGCCGGCGATCAGTTCGCGGGCGAACTCATTGAGCGGTTTGTCTTCGGCGATCGATTGGCGGATCCAGGCGTGAAAAACCTCCACGCCCTTTCGATCCAGGACCTTCTCTTCATTGCGCAATAAGTCCGACCATTTCAGCGCCCAAAAGTCTGCGAACTCTGGCCGTTTCAACAGCTCGTCAATCAAGCGCGCCCGCTTGTCCGGCCGATTGTCCGACATGAACGACTTCGTTTCTGAAACGGTGGACAGGGTGCCGATGGAGTCGAGGTGGACCCGGCGCAGGAAGGCCACATCGTCGGACAGTTCCGAGGGGTTCATGCGCAGGGCGTGCAGCTTTGCGAAGACGTGCTTGTCGATGAAGTTGACTTCAGGTGGAGCGGTCCAACGAAAGCCGAGCCGCGCGGGCACGAACGCGATTCGTACGGCCGCTTGCCGATCCAGGAATCGCACGGAAACATCAACTTCGCCGTCGCGCGATTTGCGCACGACGCCGCTCGTGCCCATCGTCGCGGTTTCAACGTCCGAAAGTTCGAAGACTACCAAGCCGGCGACATCCGTAACGCGGCCATCGGACCAACTGGCCCGCACCGCGATTTGGGTTCGGTCCGCCGGTTCGATCACGATACGCTCGCGGGGTCCGACATCGAGTGCGGTTAGATTTGGCGTCGCGGCGTCGCGCCGAACGCCTTCGGAAATCCAGCGGCGGAGGATGGCGTGTTCCGGCGAGCCGATCTCGAAGCGCCGCCCGCCTTCGTGCGGGATTGACGCGGTCGCTTTGCGCAGGATCAAACTATCGTCGGGCCGCAAAGGATCGGTGCGTCTCCCGTACATATCCCGGGTGAGAACCGCGTAATCCCAGGCCGGGTCTTCGCCGCGCAAGCTGAGTTTGAAACCACCCTTGCCGTTCAGGTTGCCGTGACAAGCGCCTTGATTGCACCCGGCCTTCGACAACACCGCCATGACTTCGACGTCAAAGCGCACCGGCTCGGCCGCGTTGGCCAAACCAAGCGAAAAC
>JBGQCZ010000651.1:0-3676 GCA_041495645.1 Gemmataceae bacterium
CGTAGCCGAGCGTGCGCGAGCCCCATTCGCTGAGCATCGGGGCGAAGACGATATTGCCGACGGACAAGCACGAAATTACGTCGGCGAAGGAATTGGCATCGAGGTCCTTGCCGTAGACTTTGCGGTACTTTTCGCGATTGGCTTCGATCGCGAGCGGAGCGAAGGCGGCGACGAGTTCACGGCGTGTCTTGGCGTTTGCCGTTGCGGCCTTCATCTTGGCGGCATCGACATAGAAGTAGCCGAGGCTTTCGCCGGCGATGGAACCGACAAAACGGTCGCGGTATTTTTGAAACGCCTGAATTCCCTTGTCGCCGAGGGGCCTTTCGCCGGCGTAGTTCATCATGCCCGCCCATTGGCGCTGCGGGTTGGCGTCGAGCCATTGGGCGAAGCGTTTGCCCGCTTCGGAGAGTTCGCCGGTTTTCGCGTCGGCAGCGAAGATGATCGGCCCGACGCCGTGAAACGTGGGCACGATGCGCGGGTCGCTGAAAATCGGCACATCGGTCTTGCCCGCGTAAAGCCTCTCGAAACCGTCGCGAACCGTCTTGTCGCCGACATTAAACGGCACCCTGACCGCGTTCGGCTTGTTGCCGAGCCAGGAGTTGAGCGCGTCGTCGGCGTTCATGTTCCACAAATAAAGAAAGCCGCGATCACGAAAGGTGCGAAGTTGCCAGGAGGCTGGAAGGGCAAAGTCCGGCTTGCGGCGCGCCAACGGCTCAAGATCGGCCGGAATCACGCGCCGGTATTCGTTGAGGAGTTCCCAGGCCGGATCGCGTGGCCGGTCCTTGATCCGCGGGCGGTATTTTTCATCGGTCGTCAGCACGATTACATCGATTTGCCGCGGCACGGCTTCTTTTGTGGTGGAGAGGAGCGACAGCTTCGCGGGGCCTTTCTTGAGTTCGACCTCGCGATTGTCCCAGGCAAAGGCCCAGCCCCAATAAAGTTTCATCTCGTTGTCTTCCTCGACCATCGCCCGCTCGCCGAACTTGCCCTCCCAAGGCTTGGCGCCGTTTTGTTCGATGCGAATCTGAAAGCGCTCGGTTTGTTCGCGCCAATCGCCGTAGCGAACCCAAACGAAATAGCGGCTGGCTGCTGGAATTTCGATGGATTTCGTTACGACGGCCTTGTCGTCGTCGGCGCCGCAGGCGATCGAGAGAAAGCCGCTCTCGCCACCTTGGTTCCACTCGGCCGCCCAACCCGGGCCGGAAAGCCCCCAATGCCCGGCGGTTTTCTTCATCTCCGGCTTTCCCATCGGCCAGCAATAGCCGCGGATGCCGTCAAGATGCTCGGCTTCGAGCCAAATCGTTTCCGGGGCGGTCGCCGGTTCGGCAGCGGGAACGATCGCCAGCAGTGCGAGGAGCAGTGGGGAAGCCATGACCGAGTTCCCTGCGTGAATGAAGATTTCGTCAGGGCTGATTGTAGGAGTACAAGTTCCTCATTGACGTTTTCACTTCGCCATGTCACAATCTCTGCGGTGGGATCGGAGTCATCTTCAATTCATGAAGGAGTTCGCTATGGCAACGAAATTGGTCGCGGGCGTGCTGGTAATTCTGGCTTTGGCCGCGGCCGGAACGGTTGGCGTTGCGTATTACAACGATCCGACCATCTTCGATTCCACGGAGGGATCGAGTTGCTGCCCACTGCAGCGGCTGACCGGAACTTCGGTGCAACCGAGCATGGAGCCCGCGAGCAGTTGCTGCGATCTCGACGCTCCGAAATGCGAAACGACCGCGGCGGAATCGAAGCCCTGAGCAATCTTTTCGCGAATGGTCTGCCGCAAGTAGCATCGACTTTCAATTCAAGAGCGGCCCTTTCCAATGGTGGAAGGGGTCCGTCAAATGCGCATTCGACAGGAATTTTGGATTCACGCTTGACGCCGCAGACAGAATGTCTTAACATTCACTCAAGACATAATGTCTTGGAGTGCCGGCCAATGGCTCGAACACCGCTTGATGTGACCGAAACAGAGCTAAGCGTGCTGGAAGTGCTGTGGGAACGCGGGCCATCGACGGTTCGGCAGATCACGGACCTTTTGTACCCCGGCGGCGGGGCCTCCAAGTCCGCGACGGTGCAAAAACTGCTTGAACGTCTCGAAAATGACAACCGTTATGTGAAACGCGACCGCAGCGGCGGGGTTCAATTCTTTGCCGCTACCATCGACCGCGCCCATCTGATTGGAAGACGGCTTGAACATTTGGCCGACCGCCTGTGCGGTGGATCGGTAACCCCGCTGCTGACCCACCTGGTGAAATCCGAAAAACTGTCTGCCGATGAACTGCAATCCTTGCGGGACTTGATCGACGAACTCGATCATGAATCCGCTTCGCCTCGGAAACCTCGTCGCTCTTCCCGGTGAGGCTTTATGGAATCGCTGGTCGATATTGGCTTGCGCAACGCGATCCTGTCAGTGCCGCTGGCGGTGTTGGCATTGATCCTCGGCGTTACGGTTCGACGCCCGGCCTTGTTGCATTTGCTTTGGGTGCTGGTTCTGCTGCGCTTGGTTATGCCGCCGTTATGGAACGTTGCTGTGCCGTGGAAACCTATGTCGGCGCCAGTCGCAGCAGTGGACGTCGAGAATATTCCATTTGTCCCACATGATTCGCCTGCGGCCTCGACAGCCTCCGCGACGGTTCAATGGCTTCCTGGTTGGTCGATTTTTGACGATGAGCCGATTCGACAGATCGAAAGCGAACCGCCGCCGGCCGCCGATTCCCTGCCGACCGCGTCGGGTCCAGAGGCCGCGCCACAAGTCTCAGAACTGCCCGCAACGGTTAAATTCGCGGCGCCAACCTGGTGGCCAACATGGCGAATGGCAATTGCGTGGGTCTGGATCGGGGGGACGATTTCATTGTTGTTGATTTCGGCATTGAGCATTCTGCGATTTGGTTTGTTGCTTCGAGTGGCGAGGAATGCGCCCAAATCGGTTCAGGCGCAAGCGGACGAAATTGCGTCGCGACTTGGCTTGGGCTGTTCGCCGCGCTTGGTGATGGTAAACGGCCGGCTTTCGCCGATGCTGTGGGGATTTGTCGGCGGTCCGCTGTTGATTTTGCCGGAATCGCTTTGGCGGCGGCTGAATGCGAACCAGCGGTCGGCGCTCTTGGCGCACGAAATGGCACATTACAAACGCGGTGATCATTGGGTACGGGGTCTTGAATTACTGGCTGTCGCACTATTCTGGTGGCACCCGGTTGTGTGGTTGGCGCGACATTTCTTGCGGGAAGCGGAAGAGCAATGTTGCGACGCGTGGGTGGTGTGGGCATTGCCCGCGCAGCGGCGCGATTATGCGACGGCGCTCGTGGATACGGTGGGTTTCTTGTCCGAAGGCCGATCGGTACTGCCGGCTATGGCCAGCGGGGTCGGTCAAGTTCGACATTTGCGTAGGAGATTGACCATGATCATGCGAGGCACCACGCCGCGGCGCTTGCCCCGGCTTGCGTTGGCAGGACTGTTAACCGGAGGGTTGGCGTTCGTGACGTTGGGCACCACTTGGGGCGACGATCGACCAGGCGAGCCGCCGACCGAACGGCGGCCGGAAGCCGGGCGCGGCGAACGCGACCGTCCCGCTGACATCGACCCGAGGATTCGCGAAGAACTGGAAAAAGCACGGAAGGATTTCGAGGATGCCCGCAAGCGGTTGGAGGAACTGGAGCGGCGATTGAGCGGCCGTGGCGCCGGCCGC
>JBGQCZ010000652.1:0-3673 GCA_041495645.1 Gemmataceae bacterium
CTGCGCTTCGGCCTCCGCTGACTCGGGGCGTGCCACCCAATTCAGGGTGACACTTCGGACTGAGCTTGCATCGCCAAATATACCGATGTACACTATCCAAGTCATCTCGACGCGGCGCTTCACGTGCGCGCGGCCCTGAGGGTTCGATCATGTTCAAGGCATCTCAAGTTTTGTTGACCCGAGCAGCTTGCGGCGGCGCGTTCGACGCCAATCTAAGGCACTCCGCGACGACGACCACCACAAATACAACAAAAAGTTTGAGGGCATCGGGGGCGGGTGGGAAGATTGGTCAGGGCAACGAGTTACGTCGATGCTACGGCTTGTGGGCTGAAAGCGAAATGTTGCTTTTTGTTGTTTTCCGTCGCCTGCGTAGCGGCTGTCACACGCCACGTATGAGGGTGCGAAAGGATGATCGAACGGTCATCCGCCAAAACCCAAAACCGAGTTATTGGGCCATAAGCCCGAGGAGTCTGCCATGTTCCGTTTCCTGCGAAGTCCGAAATCTACCAAGAGCCGTCTGCATTCGAGCAAGCCGCGCCTGGGAGTCGAAGCCCTCGAAGACCGCGCCGTCCCGGCGATCCTGATCGGTTCGCATCTGCCGCAGCCGGAAGTCGTGACCGCGTCGCTCGGCCGACAAGGTGTCTTGACCATCACCGGAACCAACCAGGACGATCAGATTTCGGTGGGTCAAAAGAACGGCCGCATCTATGTGAGCGGGATTCAAAATTCCTTCAGCATCGCGGCCGTGTCGCGAATTGACATCAACGGCAAAGCCGGCAACGACGTGATTCGGCTGGATGGGGCGGGCCTCGGCGCGGCGCCGATCGCGAAGCCCACGATTGTGCACGGTGGGGACGGCAACGATGTCCTCATCGGCGGGTTCGGCAACGACATCATGTTCGGAGACGCGGGCAACGACTTCATGATCGGCAATGCGGGCAACGACATAATGACCGGCGGCACGGGCAAGGATCAAATGTACGGCGGCGCCGGCAGCGACCTCATCGCGGCCGATTTCGACGACGGCACGCTCGCGGGTCAAGCGGGGAACGACCAGGTGGTCTTCAACGCACAGGATCCGGCCCCGCTCGCGGCGGGCAACCCCAATGCGATCGAGACCGCGGCCCAGCTCGGGCTAAACGGCAAGTCGTACAGCATCACGAAATACGGCGCCACGCTGACCGTGGATCATATGACCGTGACGGCAGTCGATGTCAGCAACGGCGTCACCACGCTGACGATCAAGGCCCGCTTGAAAGGCAAAGTGGGCAGCGGATGGGCGTCGGTGTCCGAAAGTGGAGACATGACCTTCACCGTGCAGCCGAAGCTCTCGGCCCTATTCGTTGAGGGGCACGTGCAGAGCGCCTCGATCAAGTTGACCAACGTCAGCGTGAGGTCGATCCATCTCGATAACGTGCCGGGATGGATGACCAACAACGACTTTGTCCGCGACTTTCTTAGCTCGAAGTTGCAGAACCTGCCGACCATGCCGCTGACGGCACAACTGCAAGCGTACCTGGCCATGGGCGGCAGCATCGGTCCGACGGTGCAGGCATAAGCAAATCGGCGAGTCGGATTCGAAACAACAATGAAACCCGTGCACTTAGCACGGGTTTCCGTTTTCTTGTTTCTTCAGCTTGCGGTCGGCGCGACGGCAGTGCCGACGGCTTGGAACGTGCTGTTGGCATTTCTGCCCAGCGCGGTGATCGCGGTGATGCAGACCACAATGATCAGGGCCAGCATGACGGCGTACTCGACGGCAGTTGGGCCGTCCTCGCGCTTCAGGAATCGCACGATCGGCGCAACAAACTTGGACATGACGAACCCCCGTGTGAAGAGATGGGCGACGCAATGAAACGAGGCCGCTGCCCGGTTCAGAATGTGTGAGCGAACCGGCACAGGAGAAATGGACGGTACTCAAAGATAGAACGAAGCCGGGGCTGGTCAAATCCAGAACGCTCGTTCGCAAAGTGCCTCGAATCACCGCGCGCAGACCGTCGCATGTGACGCGTTCGCATCGCGACCGATATAATTGGCTGCTAACGAGTTATGTCTTAGATCGGAAAAACGGAAATTGTGTGGTTTGCGCTGCGAGCTGCTGCGGTCAGCTTTTGCGGGAAGAATTCGGCGATTGCGTCTTGCGGCAGCGATGTTTCCGGGCGACAATATTCTTCATCGACCCGCCTAAAATCCTGCCAAACCTGCCTCGGGTTGAAGAAGGTCGAATACCCTGCCGAAGGCGCTCTCCCGCCTGGATTATTCCATGAACGCCAAACCCTTTCGCGCGATGCTCTTTTTGGCAACAACGGTTGTGTTCGCGGGCAACACCACGGCGCGGGCCGCGGTGGACGTGCCGGGCGTCGGCACGATTCAGAAAGTGGATTTCGACCGGCACATCATGGGCTTGTTCAGCAAGATGGGCTGCAACTCCGGTTCGTGCCACGGTTCGTTTCAGGGCAAGAATGGCTTTCGCCTCTCATTATTTGGCTACGATCCCGAACGCGATATCAACGCCCTGACGCGCGACAATCTCGGCCGCCGGCTCGATCCGGTCAATCCTGAACAGAGCCTGTTGCTCTTGAAAGCGACGGGCGCTGCATTGCATGAGGGCGGAGCGCGGTTCAGCAAGGATTCGTGGCAATATCGCATCTTCCGCGAATGGATCGAGAACAGCGCTAAGCGCCAAGCCGGCAGCGGCGAAATTGCGCAACTATCAATCGCACCGGCGGAATATGCTTTTCGCAAGCCGGGCGAAACCGGGCAATTGATCGTCACGGCGAAATTCGCCGACGGCACGGAAGAGAACGTCACGCCATTCTGCGATTTCCGCATTCAAGACGACGCGGTGGCGGAAGTGACGCCGATGGGCAAAGTTACGTCGCGGCGTGCCGGCGATACGGCCATCGCCGTGCTGTATCGCGGCAAGGTCAATGCGGTGCGCGTGCTGGTTCCGCTCGATGCACCGGCCGGATTCCAGTATCCGAAAGTGGCCGAAAACAACTTCGTAGATCAACACGTCTTCTCGAAGTTGAAGCGGCTTAACATGGTCCCGTCGGACTTAGCGAGCGATATCGAATTCCTGCGCCGCATCACCATCGACACCATCGGCTGCCTGCCGACTCCCGAGGAAGCGCGGACGTTCGCGAGCGACAAGCGGGCCGACAAACGCGAACGAAAGATCGACGAACTGCTGAAACATCCGCTGCACTCAGCGCTATGGGCCACCAAATTCAGCGATATCACCGGCAACAATACCGACTTGCTCGAAAACCCGGCACCGATGCGAACCAAACTGAGCCAGATGTGGCACGATTGGTTTTCAAAGCGATTGCGGGACAACGTTCCGTATGACGAGATTGTCAAGGGCGTGCTTACCGCAACCAGTCGCGATGACCTGTCGCCCGAAGATTGGCTGGCGCGGTTCAAGAAGTTCGAAGAGGAAATGACCAAGGGTTTCGCGACTTCTTACGCCGAAAAGCCGACGCTCGATCTGTTCTGGCGAAAGCAAGCGCAGGTGCCGGTCGAAGTGTGGGGCGAGAAGGTGGCGGCGGCGTTCCTTGGGGTTCGCCTGGAATGCGCCCAGTGCCACAAGCACCCGACCGATCGCTGGACGCAAAATGAGTATTGGGGCTTCGCCAATATCTTCAGCGCCGTTTCGTTTGGCGGAAAGGCC
>JBGQCZ010000653.1:0-3672 GCA_041495645.1 Gemmataceae bacterium
CGAGACCGGGCTTTCAGGCCCGGTCTCGACCCACCCCACCAGACTTAATAACGGCAACACCCAGCAATACTCGCCGCGTGTCGAGTGGCCTGTATCTTCGGTTTTAATCGTTCGCCGGGTGGGAATCCAGTGCCCGCGAGCCGATGCGCGCGAGGTAGCGCGTCTTTTGAGATGCGGAGAGTTCCTTGGTGAAGCGATGGCGAACGGCTTCGATCCAACGGATCTTCAGCTTTCGATAGTCGGTGCGAACGCGGACGAGAACCGGCCCTTGATGGGCGAAGACATTTCGCAGGCCGGTTTCGAGCTGATCCGGACCGGCAATGTCGCAATACGCCACGCCGTAACCCTTCGCCAAGGCTGCGTAATCCAGTTTGGTAAGAATCGTCGCCGTGGTTCGCAAATAGGCCGGCATTTGCAGCATTTGCATATAGTGATAGGCCTGATCGTCGAGAACGAAGAACTTGACCGGGAGACAGGCGCGGGCGGCGGTGCTAATCTCGGTCCCGGACATGAGAAAGCAGCCGTCGCCAGTGATCGTGGCCACGCTGCGATCGGGCAGCGCGCGTTGCGCACCGAGCGCGGCAGGAATCGACCATCCCATCGCCTGATTGTCGGTCGGATTGAAAAACGTGCGCGGTTTGCAGACCTTGAAGCCCTCGGCTGCCAGATGTTCGCTGCATGTAACATCAACGAACAACATGCCGTCGTCGGGCAAAAAGCGCCTCAACGCTAGGACGAGTGCCATTGGGTCCACACCGCAGCCGCCGGAAGCCACGCATTGCCTCCGCGACTCGTCGGCTTTGGCGCGCCGAATCTGATCTTTCAAACGGCCATCGGCGGGCCGGCGCAAGCAATCTGCTTGTTGCATCAGCCAGCCGAGAAATACACCGGCATCGGCATTCACGCACACGTCGGTCTTCAGCACTTTGCCGAGGTTGCACGAGTTGGCATCGACGTGAACCACGTGTCGCGGCTGCGGATTCGAGTAGAAACCCGTTGATACCTCGCTGAACTTCGCACCGATCGCCAACAGGCAATCCACATGGCGGAAAACGTGTTCGGCCGTCGAGGTCGCCTGCGGTCCGTATCCCCAACCCACCGCCAGCGGGTGATTTTCGGGCATCGCTCCTTTACCCGAGATGCTGGTCGCCACCGGCGCCTGAAGAAGCTCCGCTACGGCGCACAGGCTCTCCGATTCGTCCATGCATCCGAGTCCGGCGTAGATGCCGACTTGCAACCGATGATTCGACAGCAACGCGAGAGCCTTGCGTGCGGCGGTTTCATCCCAGGGAATTCCGGCATCGGCCAGCGGTGGTGAATCGTAGTGATACGCTTCAATCAAAAGGTTGTAAGGCACGACCACGGCAACTGGCCCGGGTTCACCCGCCGTGGCCGCAGCAAACGCTTGCCGCACCGCTTGCGGAATTCCGCTGACGTGTTTCACTTCGTAGATGCACTTGCAAACGGTTTCCAGCATTGCCTGCTGATTCAACGCGTGCACCTGGAACGGCCGGAACTTGTCACCACGGGCCACGTCACCCACGATGCACACGAGCGGAATCGAATCCAAGAGCGCTTCGCCAATGCCGGAGAGTGCGTTGGTGACGCCCGGACCGGGCACCACGCAAATCACTCCGGGTTTGCCAGTCGCCCGCGCGTAACCGTCCGCCATGCACGCCGCCGAAAACTCATGAGTCACCAGCAAATAACCGAGTCCGCGCGACTTCATCGCGTCCCAGAGTTCGTTCTCTTGCGCTCCCGGAATGCCGAACACACAGTCCGCGCCCTCCTTCTGCAGCGTTTCGACGACCGCTTCCGCGCCCGTGAGCCGGCCGCGCACCCAGCCATCCTCGGTCCGCCGGCGTAGCAATTTCGGCCGGGCCAGAAGTTCGCTTGCCGCAAACGGCATGACCGCAGCGGACCCTAGGAGCGTGCGCCGCGAAATGGGAATGGACATCCTGCCCCCGACAAATGCGGATAGAGTCGCATCGCTAGAATCGGCAACGGGTGCAGGCCTTGTGCGGAGATTCCGCCGATTGAGTGTCGCGCACAATCTTCATTGATTCCGGCCACTACCCTCCCACCCATCCGCGAAATCACCCGTTTGAGCCAAAAATCACTCAGCCTTTTCTGATACATCCATGCGCACCAAAGACTTACGACCGCTTCGGCAAAACGCCCGTCCATTGGATTTGAGCCGAAACTCACACGGCGACTGCAATGTCAAATCAACCCGATCGAATTAGTGAACAATTGTTTCCGACCCGACACATCGGTCGCGCACCGCGGCGCAAACCCGTGCATGACGGGGTCAGCTTGCTCAAAAAATCTGCCCTTTGGACAAATTTCGGTGCCATCCCAGCGACCGCACTGGGTGTCCGCGGACATTCTCTTTGCGAAGGCGACTGGTCGCGAAAGCGCAGCCTTCTACCCTATGGATTGACCCCGTTATTCCCGCCTTCAGACAACGTTTCCGGCGGCAATGACCCACGAACGATGAGAATCCCGAAGAATGGCGCGCTGGTTCTTGGATTGTCGTCCTCTCTGCGGCCACCCGTGGCGACTTGGCGTGGCCACCGAAGCGCATGAACGCGAAGAGGCGTATCGCCTGCGTTACGACGTGTTTTGTCGGGAAATGGGTTACCTCGACGCGAACAACGCCAGTGGGCGCGACGTCGATTCGTTCGACGAATGGTGCGACCACCTGATCTTGTACGACATCGAGAAAGCCCGGCTGATCGGCACCTATCGCGCAATCCCCGGCGTCAAAGCGAAACGGCGCGGCGGATTTTACGGCGCCGTTGAGTTTGATTTGCGCCCGCTTGAGTCGATCGCCGATCAAATCCTGCAAGGCAGCCGAACCTGCATTGCCGCCGATTATCGCGGCGGGCCGGCCTTTCACTATCTCTCGTTTGGCATGGAACTGCTTCTCCGCGAACACAACTGCCGTTATTTCATGGGTGCGGACAGCTTTTCGGTCGACAATCCGGAAACTCTGAACTTGATCTATTCATATGTGCGCCGCTACGCGATGGATCCGCATTGGTATGTGGAGCCCATGCCCGTGAGCCAGGTGCCGGGGGTACACGAAGTGCCGATTACCCCCGAATATGAACGCCGCCTGCCGCCGGTCATTCGCATGGACCTTCGGCTCGGTTTCCGTGCCTGCAGCCCAATCGCCTGGGATCCCGAGTTCCGCTCGTACGACATCCTGCTGATCGGCCAGCGCGACCAGCTGACCCCGTTTTACATTTCGCTGATCGATCGCATCGAACGGAAGTTGTCGATTCAAAGGGACAATAGTCAACTGCCAGGAGAAAGGGAAAATACTTCCTCGAACACCCAGCGCTGACATTTCACGGCGGTACGGCGACACGACCATCGCCGACATGGCATTTCCCCTAGTCTTCAAGACCGCGTCAGGATGCATCGTCGAGGACCTCGAAGGCAATCAATTCATCGATTTCATTTCGGGCTACGGCGTGGTCGGCACCGGTTGGCAGCGGCCGGAAATCCTCGCGGCCATGAACGAACAGATGCCGACCGCGTGCTTCGCCCCGCCTTGGCTGCCCACGCGCGAGGCGATGCTGCTCGCCGAGGAATTGTTGGCGGTCGGCCCATCGTCGGTACAAGTCTGCGCTCGGGCCACGGGCGGCGCCGAGGCCAACGAAG
>JBGQCZ010000654.1:0-3671 GCA_041495645.1 Gemmataceae bacterium
AAGAAATAAGCTGTTACTTTTGTATCACTTAATCGGTGTAATCGTAAAAATCTGTGTAATCCAATCAATATGTTATTTGTATCAGACAAGGCAAAAGAAAAAATCGGGCAAATTATTAAGGAACAGAATCTGGGGCCGGGTCTCAATCGGCATTTGCCGTTGACCGAGCACCATCTTGAGCGACTCCTGGAGCGCGATCGCGTTGCCGACATTCACGGCCTCCCCGGCGACGCTCGATTCCGAGCCGTCGACCTTGATCAGAATCTGAGCGGTTTCTCCCATCTCCAGACGTCGCGAGTAATTCTCGGGAATCAAGATTCCGACCTTGGCCCGCCCGGAAATGATGGCCCGGTTCAGTTCGTCCTCGGTATCAACCGAGCCAATGATGTTGAAGTCCTCGGAATTGACAAAGCTGCGCAGCAACAAGTCCGTTTGCTGGGTCTTGCACAGGTCGAGCACAACGGTGCGAATGTGCCGCACGTTGGTGTCGATGGCGTAGCCGAGCATGAACATTTCGACCAAGGGCAGGGCGAGTGCAAAGAAAAACGTGGTTGGATCGCGGCGGATATGCACCGCTTCCTTGCGCGCGACCGAGAAGATTCGTTGCAGGGATCCGGTCAGGATCATAGCTGGCTCCTCTTACTCGGCCTGCGCTCGGGCAAGCGTAACAAACACGTCTTCGAGGCTCGGGCTGGTTTCACGAATCTGTTCCTCGTCCAGGCTGAGGCTGGCGGCCGAGTAGGGCACATCCACCAAGGCATGGATGGCCTGGCCGAAGATCGTGGCCTCGCGCACGCCTGGTCGTTTGCGAAGTTCTTGCAGCAACTCGGAGGTCTTCGGTCCGGCAATTTCCAATCGCACCGTTCCCGGCGGAGTCACGTTGGGCAGAGCTTTGAGTTCATCGGGCGTGCCGAACGCCAGTAAATGGCCGAGATGGATGTAGCCGACGCGATTGCAGCGCTCGGCTTCGTCCATGTAGTGGGTGGTGACGAACAAGGTCACGCCCTCGGCCGCCAGCTTGAACAGCAAGTCCCAGAGATCGCGGCGGGCCACGGGATCGATGCCGGCGGTTGGTTCGTCCAGGAAAATCAGCCGCGGCCGATGGAGAAGGGCGCAGACCAAAGCCAGCCGTTGCTTCCAGCCGCCGGACAGCTTGTCGGCGCGGCGTTTCATGAATGGCGCGAGGCCGGTCAGCGAAATCAGTTCTTCTTCTCGCTCTAACTGTTCGGCCGGAGTGAGTCCGTAAATTCCCGCGTAAAAGTCCATGTTCTCGCGCACCGTCAAGTCACCGTAGAGCGAGAACTTCTGCGACATGTAGCCGATTTGCCGCCGGACCAGTTCGGCGTCGGTTTTGACGTCGCGATCCAGAACCTTGGCGGTCCCTTCGGCGAGCGGAATCAGTCCGCACATCGCCCTAATCAACGTCGTCTTGCCGGAACCGTTCGGGCCGAGCAGGCCAAATACTTCGCCCTGGCTCACCGCCAGTGAAACACGATCGACCGCCGTGAAGGTGCCGAATCGAATCGTCGCCCCACGCACATCGATCACCTGGCCCATGCGACCCCTTATTTCAACCTGACGCTGACTTCCGCTGCCATGCCCGATTTGAATACGTCGCCGCCGTCATCGACGCGAACTTTGACGGCAAAGACCTGGTGCCGCCGTTCGTCCAAACTCTGCACGTTGCGCGGCGTGAATTCCCCGATGGTCCCGATTTGAATGATCGTCCCCTTGAACTTCTTGCCCGGATAGGAATCGCACGTGACCTCGACCGCATCCCCGCGGTTAATCTTGCCCAGGTCCGTCGACGGCACGAAGACTTTGACCCACCGGTCGTCATATTGCAGTGCGCGAATCACCGGCTGGAAGGCCGTCACCAGGTCGCCCTTGCGAACGCTCAGCACCTCCACGATGATCTTGCACGGCGCGCGCACGGTCGTTTCGTTCAGATTCACTTCAATCTCGCGGAGCTTTCCTTCGAGTTCCTTGACCTGGGCGTCGGCCTGGTCCTTGTCTTCCTGGCGCGAGCCTTCTTGCGCGAGACTGTGCTTGGCGAGGGCGCGTTGATATTCGGCTTCGGCCTCGCGTTTGTCCTCTTCGCGCTGCCCGGCATCGACGATCATGCGTTTGCGGGCCAAAGCGGAATTGAATCGCTCCTCGGCGGTCTTCAGCCGGCCTACGGCCGTGTCATATTCCGTCGGCGAGACTTGAAAGTTGAGTTTCTCGATTCGTTCGAAGTTCTTTCGCGCCAGTTCGAGGTCGGCTTTGGCGCCGCTGAGGTCCGCTTCGGCCTGGTCCTTCTCCTCCTTGCGCCAGCCCTTTTCCATGCGATCGCGGCGCGCCTTGGCGGCCTCCATGGCGGCGCGGGCCTCGTCCTTCTCTTGCGGTCGCGGGCCGGCGTGCACCTTGTCGCGCTCCGCGCGCGCGGCGGCCAACTTTTGCACCAATTGGACTTTCTGCGCTTCGAGTTCGGGCGCGTCGAAGCGAACCAGTTCCTGGTCTTCCGGTACTTCTTCGCCTTCTTTGACCGACACCGACGCCACGCGCCCGCCGACTTTCGAGCCGAGGCGTAGCTCCTGTACTTCAACGGTGCCCGGCAAAATCAGTTCCTTGCCATTGCGGCCAAACGGCCAGAAAAAGCCCAACGAAACCGCCACGGTTACGGCAGCCAGGATGCCGACGACGAAAAGCGATCGCTTGCGCATTGGCGTAACCTCAATCGAGCGGATGTGAACGGCACGCCCAATGTCATCTTACTCAATGCACAACAGTTATCGACAGACTTTGTGAAAAACTTCACAAAGTCAGTTTCTAAGGCGCACGATTTGGGCGCGCGCCGGTTGGCGGCCTGACGGCCTTACGGTTTCCCAAGCAGAACACCGCTGGTTTTTTCGACACTTAGGCGGCAGCGATGATGGTTTTGTTGTTTTGGATCAGTTCTTGTCGCCAGTTTTCCTGCTCCAGCAATCGCGAGCAAAGTTTGCGACGATCGATCATGTCAAAAACACGATAGCGCAAGCGGCGCTGCCAGCGCAATGGTTGGCGGGCATGCAGCGCGATGGCATTCTTGAGCCGGGCAAACTGATCGGCGGTGAAAGGCGCGGCCTGTTCGCGAAGCCCGAGCGCCCAAACACTCAGCGGTTCGGCGACGGGGCCTTGCGAACCGACGATGCGCGTCGGGTATTCCTCCAGAAGAACGTGCAACGCCTCCGGCGTGAACCGCCAGTAATCGTTGGGATGATTGTGGATTTCCCAACTGAACGGCATCATGACGAACAGCGCCCCGTCCGGCCGCAGAACGCGGTGAATTTCTTCGAAACCGAGCCAGAATTTGCGAACGTGTTCGAACGTATTCAAGGCGATGACCGTTCCCACGCTGGCGGTTGGGAAGGGCAGCTTTTCGACGTCGGCGACGATGTCCACTCCCGGTCCCGGACGCATATCCACGCCGACGAAGTCTTTGTTCGGGAACAGCCCGCGAAGGTCGATCAGGTCTTCTTGTTCTTGGACCTGAAACGAACCAATTTCAACCACGGGAGCAGGCAGGTCAAATGTGTCGATGACAGCGCGCGTGACGCCGCGCAAAAACTTGGTCATGCCTGCATCCCTACAGTGAAGAAATTCCTGTGAATGAGACAGTTGTAACAGTGCAGCTGCATCACTGTCAATCT
>JBGQCZ010000655.1:0-3671 GCA_041495645.1 Gemmataceae bacterium
ACTTTCTCTGCCGAAAAATCTGCCGCGACCTCGGCATTCCCGACGTCTGACAAAGATGGCTTGGACCTTGGTACTCCGCACTCGGTCATGCCTCTAAGCGGTTCCATTCTGGCATTCGCACGTCCGGATGGTTACACTCTTGGAAACGACCGACTATCCAGAGTTGCCGCCGATGAGCGAAGTCACGCGCTTTCTGAATGCCATCGAAGCCGGCGATCCCAACGCCGCGGCTCAACTCTGGCCGTTGGTTTACGACGAACTGCGAAATCTGGCGGCGGCGCAGATGGTTGCCGAGCGGCCGGACCACACCCTCAACCCCACGGCCCTCGTTCACGAAGCCTATCTTCGGTTGATCGGCCCCCACACAGGACGGTCGCTTTGCCAACAGCCGGCATTTCTTCGGCGCGGACAAACGAAACCAAGAAATCCGCCGGAATCGTGACAGGATGGTGCCGGTAGTGGTATCTCATGGGTGAAGCGTACTTCCGGAGTTCGTCTCATGCTAGCAACACATCCGCTCGAACGCGAACTCGACGACTTCCTGCTGGGCAAGCTCACGGGGCCGGATCACGCCCATATCGAAAGCCATCTCGGCGAATGTTCGGCCTGTCTCGCCACGGCTTCCGCGAAGGCGAGCGCCGATACGTTTGTCGCATTGCTCGTAGCTGCCGACACGCGAGTCACCGCGGAACGATCGGCCAATGTCACGCCTATCCCGGACGCAACCCCCTCAGCGTTCAGATCGACGCTCGATTTTCCGTGCGCACTGGACAAAGCAGTTGGCCCCCGTCCCACCGCCCGAACTCGCCAATCATCCGCGGTATCGCCTGATCCGACCCATCGGCCGCGGTGGCATGGGAATGGACTGGCTGGCCGAGCATTTGGTTCTTGGGCGCGAGGTCGCGGTAAAGGTCATCCGGCCCGAGTTGTTGGCCCGTCCCAGCGCCTCCGAGCGGTTCCGGCGCGAAATGAAGTCGGTGGCGCACCTCACCCATCCAAACATCGTCGCGGCCTTCGATGCCGAAGAGGTCAACGGCAACTGCTTCCTGGCGATGGAGTACGTCCCGGGATGCCCTGGCCAAGACACCCGATGTCGCCCGGCTGTATCTTTGCCTGGGTGGGTAACTGAAGGAGTTACAGCAATCCCGGGAAGCAGAGGTGGCCTTCCGCCGCGGTCTGGACCACGCGGACGATCCGGACATAAAGTGCAGTCTAATGCTGGAATTGGCAGTTGTCCTGGAATCGTCCTCGCCAGAACGAGCCCGGTTGCTGAGGAAGTTCGGAACCTGAATGGCAATCTGATGGCGACAGCGGCGGCGGGCGTCGTATTCGGACGCGAACGGTTTCCCCACTCCCGTCAAACCCGACCTTGATCTGGGATTGCAGGCACGGTATGCGATTTGCCAAAACGCCATTCGCCAAGCCAATGAGACGGTTCGCACGTTGATCGCCGCGTAAACGAAGGCCACCTGCTTCGCAGCCACTGGATCCGGCCCTTCAAGAATTGGCGCACGTTCATGAGTCAATCGGCTTGCACCCCCCAGACTCGCGGAACTCGCTGAGCACCACGACGATATCCGAAAGCTGGTCGACATGCTCGCGATCGTCAAGCGGTGGGACGGCGAATCGTGGACCGACATATCCGAGTGGCGCGCAAGAACGACACGTTGATCAAGCCAAAACGGCGCTTATGAAGCTCCGCGGCCAAGACGCAGCGGTCACTATCGCCAATTTGAAGCCCGCACGCCCCGTTTGGGTCGAGTACGCCGTGCTGCAGGCCATTAACCTGCGTGCACAAGCGCCTTAATCTGCCATGATCGGCACCCTGGCCAGACGATTTCGCCTACTGGACCACCTGAGTGTATGTGGTAAAACCGGTTGAGCCGAAGCGGTCCCGTACTTTGACGACGACGGTATAGCTGCCCTTTTTCGTGTAGTTATGAGTGGCCGCGATCTGATTCGTCGTTCCGAGCGAGAATGCGTCGTTTGGTTGGCCATCGCCCCAGGTAACATCGACGGCCCGCGGATCGTTGCCAGTGCCCGATTCGCTCAGTGTGCCCAGTGTAATGAGCGCGGCCTGGCCCGCGGATAGCGTTCGCTGAACGGCGGGCAGCACAATAACCGGGGGGAGCTTGTGCGTGCCGAAGTTGAGACCGGCAATCGTCGTTCGCGGCGCCAGCGAGACCGCGTACGCTCCCGATTTGCCCGTCGGGTAAACGGCTTGAATGTCGGCGAAGTCGCCCGGGGACAGCGACGCCAACTCGCCGAGATAGGTCCTGCCCATCACGTCGCTCGAAGTTCGATCGTCGCTTTCCGACAGGCCCAGGGCGAGCCCGACCTCGAGCAGACGTCACGGCCAGCCGACATTGCCTCGTCGGCTTCACGGTGATGCAAGAGAAGAGCCAACGCGGCGGCGGCTGGGACCCCACCGTCAGCCGCTGGACCAAGACCGCGTTCCTGAATCCCGGCACGAACACAATCACCGGCACCATCCACGATTCGAACAGCTACTCGATCAATACCAAGCAGGGCAAGGTCGTCCGTTTCGAGATCTTCATGTACGCGCCTCGCGAGGGAGAATCGATCTACGTGGACAACATCCGCCTGTCCACCGTCAAAGAAGTGCCGCCGACGGAAACCACCAAGTTCCCGGTGCTCGGCACCGACATGGTTGTCTCCGGGGTGCAGGAACTTGGCAAGAAACTGAAGGATCGCTGGACCAAGCCCGAGATGAAGACGCTTGACCAGGTCGAGGGCGAGTTGCGGACGCTTTACGACGAGGTCAAGAAGAAGCACCCAACGGCTGTGCTGACGGTTCTACGCGACGGCGAGAAGGGGTTCGATCCGGCCCATCCCGACAAGGTGTACGCCGGTTGGAAAGACGCGTACTGGTCCAGCCACGGGCCGGACGGCATGACTCTGGAACGGACCGACAACATCGGCAAGCAGGGCAGCCATGAGATTTTCATGCGTCACCGCAGCCCGCTGATACGCGTGGACCTGGCAAGTATCCCCAAGGGTTCCGAGATCCTCGCGGCCCGGCTGGTCGTCATTCGAATCAACGGCAAGTACTTCAAAGAGCACACTCCCGAGCAGCCCAACATGTGGGTGGTGGAACCGTGCAATCGGCCGTGGGAAGAATACGAAGTGAACGCCTACGAGTATGACAAGGACAAGTTCTGGAAAGCCATCGGCGGCATGTATTACGGCGCTGATCCTGATTTTCTGCCGGTTTACCTGGCGCATGGACCGAGCCAGGGCAAGGTGAATACTTGGGACTTCACACACGCGGTCCGCTATTGGACCGATGGCAAACACGCCAACCACGGGTTCATGCTGCACGGCAACGGGGGCGATTGGCTCCCGCGCGCCCACTCCCGAGAGGCCACGGCGGTCAAGGATCGCCCCGCGATCTGGGTCATCTACGAACCGAGGGAATGACCGTGAACCAGTTCTGTCTGAAGTACGGGCACCCGTAACGCATTTCATTTCTCTTGCTGCAAAAAAGAGAGTGGCCCGGTCGGTACTCCGTCGAGCCGGGGCGATTCTCTTATCGAGCCAATGCCTGGCCGTCGCCACCAGCAGGACACGTTCGACCTCGAAACCGATTATAGAGCCGGTTGCAGTAAGACAGCGTGTCCGACATTACGTAGTTGTCTTGGATTCAAGCA
>JBGQCZ010000656.1:0-3660 GCA_041495645.1 Gemmataceae bacterium
CCACCGAGCGCCAACGCCTGGGCGAAAACGCTCGCCGATTGATTCTGCAACAACAGGGCGCGACCGAGCGCACGTTGGACACAATCGATCGATTTCTCTCGCGACAATCCTGCCAAAAGGCTGCATAATGACGGCACGACACCGATCAGAACCACAAAGTAACCGACCATGTGTGCCCGCTTCACGCTCACCGCGAACGCCAAGGAAGTCGCCGGGCTGTTCGACCTGGTAACGGCGCCCGATCTGCCGCCGCGTTACAACATCGCGCCCTCACAACAAATCGCGGCCGTGCGGCTTGCGGAATCCGGCGAGCGCGAGTTCACGTTTTTCAAATGGGGGCTGGTGCCATCTTGGGCTGCCGACGAGAAGATCGGCTGGAAACTGCTTAACGCCCGCGGCGAGACGGTGAGCAAGAAACCGTCGTTCCGCAACGCCTTTCGCGAACGCCGCTGCCTCATTCCCGCCGACGGCTTCTACGAATGGATCGCCGAAGCCAAACGCAAGAAGCCGTTTCGTTTCCGCCGGCCGGATCGCAAGCCATTCGCCTTCGCGGGGCTTTGGGAACGCTGGCCGCGTCCCGGGCAGGTACCGCTCGAATCCTGCACCATCATCACCACGTCGGCAAACGAGGTTTCGAAGCCTTTTCACGAACGCATGCCGGTGATCGTGCCGACGGAGAAATTTTCCCGCTGGCTGTCCCAAGAAACGAAGCCCGACGGATTGTCCCGATTGATTGCTCCGATTTCTGACGACTTCTTGACGGTCGAACCCGTATCGGACGTCGTTAACAGCCCGAACGTAGACGATCCGCGTTGCATCGAAGTCGTTCACGATTCGGGACTCTTCGGCATTCAATAGCTCATCCGGTCCAGCTTCACCTTGCCGCGAAAGATCCAGTAGATGGTCGCGGTGTAGGTCAGGACGACGGGCACGCCGATGCCCGCCATGATCAACATGATCCGCAGCGTCTTGGCCGACGACGCGCCGTTGTAAATCGTGAGGCTGTTCTTGGGGTCGGGGTCGCTGTAAAGGAGATTGGGAAACGTGCCCAGCCCGTACAAGGCCATGAGCGTGGCCATGGCGGCGCATGAAGACAAGAACGCCCGGAAATCGCGGCCCGCACTGACTTCGCGCGGGATGTTGGCGACGGCAAGCATGTGCAGGATCGCGATTGCGAATAATTCTGGCACCTGGCGCAGCCTCTCGCTCATACGCGGCACGTAGACGAGCGTGGCCGACATAGCGCGAGTAGGTCGCCCAGTTGGTGCCGAATTCGAACTCCATCACGATGCCGGTGGCTACGCCGATCGCGAAGGTCAGCGCGAAGACCCGCGTCCAGAACCGCGCCATTTGATGGTAAAGCGGATCGCGCTTCCACAGCCAGAGTCCTTCGATCAAGACCAGGACGATGCCCAGGCCAATGCTGAGCGGCGGAAAGATATAGTGGAACGCGATCGTGAATCCGAATTGTAGGCGCGAAAGTGTCAGGACATCCACGGGCGGTTCCCTCGGTCCCGTGCGAACGAGAAGAATTGGGCCGGACAGGATTCGAACCTGTAACCAAGGGATTATGAGTCCGCAGGCCAATTCCGCAAACCTTGAATTGATCCCGTGTTGCGCCGCTGATCCATCAAGTGCCCGCAGTACAATCAGCAGTAAGAACGAAATCGACCCCGAACTGCGGCGGCTGCTGGACGCATGGCCGTCGCTCTCAACGCCAATCCGTGCGGCCATTCTGGCATTGATCGAAGCGGAATCCGCCTGAACGCGAAATCACCCGCTAGGAGCTCTGGCTTCGCGTCAGTGCCACAATTCGGGAATAAACCGGCCAACGAGTCGCCCAGTGTTCTCGACGCGACAGAAATAACAGCAACGTTGTCGGCAATGAAAAGAGCCGCGGAACTGACTCCCGCGGCTCTTGCGACGTCTTGCGAGTTGGTGCGAAATTGGCTTTCAGCCAATCACCAATTGCCCATCAGCCGCTTGACGACCGCATGATGGGTGTCGATGTCGGGATAGAGCGAGTGTCGGCGCTCACCGCAATAAACCGATTGAAATGCCAACTCCGTGACCAAGGCGTCGGTGTGTCGGACCGATGCGCGCAAGATTGGTTGACGGGGATGACCGCGGCTTCCGGATTACATGCAAGTCACGACCTCAGGCGGCGCACCGCGCCGTTTGCCGGCGCATCGGCCGCAACCGCGTGCCAGTTATTTCTTCGGCTGGAACAACCGTGGGGCGAAGCCGTGTAGGGCGAGCCGCCAAGTCTGCCACTCGTGTCCCAGCCCCTTGGCGTCGCGGAACACCACGTTCTTGCTGCCGCCCTTTTGAAGGGTGTCATAAAGCGATTCGGCAGTTTTGTGAATGCCCTCGTCCGGGCCGACCGTACCGGAGTGCAGATAGAGGAGGCTCAACTTCTTATCGAAGGCCTGAGCGTCAGCGAACACTCCGCCGAAGGCTGTCTTGGTGTCAAGCGGGCGAAGACCGCTGAACGCTCCGATCACTGAGAACGTGTCCAGGTGGCTCATGCCGATCTGCATCGCCTGGCCGGACCCCATCGACAGACCAGCGATGGCACGGTTGTCACTGTCGGTGAGGGTGCGGTAGGTCGAGTCGATCATCGGGATCAGGTCTTTGATCACCACATCCTCGAACGCCCCGCCATCGCCCCGTCCCGGACCAGTTGGTTGCGGCGCAGCATTGGCCCGCGTGGCGTAGCCCTTCTCCATCACCACGATCATCGGCACTGCCTTCTTTTCCGCGATCAGGTTGTCCAGGATGAAGTTCATGTGCCCCTGCTTGCCCCATCCGGTCTCGTCCTCGCCGCCGCCGTGTTGTAGGTACAGGACCGGATACCGCTTTTTCGGGTCAGCTTCGTAGTTCGGCGGGGTGTACACCATCACATTCCGCTGCTTGCCCGTCACCGCCGACTTGTACCACCGCGAGCGGACTTCTCCGTGCGGCACGTCTTTGATGTCGAAAAAGTCCACTCCCTTCTGGGGGATTTCAATCCCGCTCGTCGGCTTGCCGGTGCCGAAGAAGGTGTCGCTACCAGGGTCGTTCATCTGGACCCCGTCCACGAGAAAGGCGTAGTAGTGGAAACCGGGGACGATTGCTGTCGGGGATGTCAACGTCCAGACGCCGTCGTCGCCCTTCTTCATGTCCCAGTGCCCGCGCGGCCCCAGCCCGTAGTTAGTGAACACCTGCACCTTTTTGGCGTCAGGGGCCCTCAACCGGAATGTCGCCCGCCCGTCCGAGTGAACCCGCGGGTATTGAGCGTTGCCGGTGTTGGTCGTCGCCGGTTTGCCCTCGTCGGCGGGCTTTTCCGGCTCCTTCTTCTCAGCGGGCTTCGGCTCCTCCTTCTTCTCCTGGGCTGTTTTCTCCGGCTCACGGAACACCAGTTGGGCGAAGTGATACAGGTCGCTCTTCCACACCTTGAAGTCGTGCCCGCCGCCGGGGATGACGCGGTACTCGTGCGGAACCTTGTTCTCGTCGAGCATCTTGTGGACGCCCTGGCTGGGGCGTCCTCATGACGGTTTTTTACCCGGCCGCCGCCTCTGGGATTTCCGCCCCGGCCGGTAGCCTGTCGGGCCGCCCCGCGCTCTCCGGGCCGCTCGCCCTTGGCGGGGTTGGCCAGCAACCAAACTGGGACATGTCCGA